>DATCVX010000194.1:0-24599 GCA_036566705.1 Arthrobacter sp.
GGGATCCGTCAGCGTGACGTGCCTGCCACACCACGGGCCCGCCCGGACCGTGCAGGCGGCCGTAAACCTGGCCCGCCTGGGTTACCACACGGTCCCCCATCTCGCCGCCCGCAGCATCTCAGGCCAGGCAGAACTGCATTCTCTGCTGCTGCAGCTGCAGGAGGCCGGTGTCTCGGAGCTGTTTCTCGTCGCCGGCGACCGGCGCACGCCCGCCGGCCCCTACAGCTGGAGCGGGCAACTCCTTGAGGCGGTCAACGCCTATTCACCCGACTTCTCCATTGGAATTGCCGGTTACCCGGAAGGCCACCCACAGCTTAGCCAGGAGCAACTCACCAGCAGCCTCCTCACGAAAGCGCCCTTGGCGTCCTCCATGGTCACGCAGATGTGCTTTTCCGCCGAGGCAATCAGCCGGTACCTCCGGACCATCCGGAAGAGCGGCATCCAGCTACCTGTATGGGTTGGAGTCCCGGGTCCTGTCTCCGTCAGGAAACTGGTATCCATGGGAGCACGCCTCGGAGTCGGCCGCTCCCTCAAGCTCGCCCGCGGGACAGGGATGGCGGCAGCCCTCTGGCGGCGGGACGACTTCCTGAGCTATGACAGCGGACGCCTGATCCGCGAGGTTCACCAGGAGTTGGCGGGCGATCCCCTCTTTGCCGGGTTCCATGTCTACACCTTCAACGACCTCGGCCGCCTGCCGGGCCTGCTGGATGGTCTGCCGGCACTGCAGCCGGCCACCACGCTGACCCCGGGCAACACCTCCATTCCACTGTTTCCTGCCAAGATCTGAAGGGAAAGATCACATGGCTTCTAAAGCCCCCAAGCAGAATATCGACGAATCAAAACTGAGCGTGACGAAGCCCAAAACAACTGCCGTGGGCCTTCCGGCTGTTGCGAACGCGTTGAAAATTTCCCTTGAGCAGATGGGCCCGCTGCGCAGCATCCAGACACTCCTGGCAGTCAACCAGGTTGACGGTTTTGACTGCATGGGCTGTGCCTGGCCTGAACACGAAAAGCGCAATGCTGCGGAATTCTGCGAGAACGGCGCCAAGGCGGTGGCCGAAGAAGGCACGCGCCGTCGCGTCACGCCTGAATTCTTCGCGAAGCACTCCATTGCGGACCTGAAGACGCGTGACGACTACTGGCTGGGCCAACAAGGCCGACTGACGCATCCAATGCTCCTCGACGAAGGCGCAACCCACTACAAGCCCATCGAGTGGGACGACGCTTATGACCTGATCGCCCAGGAGATCAGGGACATGGAGCACCCCGACCAGTCAGTCTTCTACACTTCCGGGCGGACATCGAACGAGGCCGCCTTCGCCTACCAGCTCCTCGTCCGGGGTATCGGGACGAACAATCTGCCCGACTGCTCCAACATGTGCCACGAATCGTCCGGCTCGGCCCTGGTGGAAACGATCGGCATCGGCAAAGGCTCGGTCAGCCTCACGGACCTGGAGACGGCGTCGCTGATTTTCGTTGCCGGTCAGAATCCCGGCACCAACCACCCGCGCATGCTCAGCGCCCTGGAAAAGGCGAAGAAGAACGGCGCCGTCATCATCTCCGTGAATCCTCTTCCCGAGGCCGGGCTCCTGCGGTTCGAGAATCCGCAGAACATTTCCGGCATGGTGGTGGGCACACAACTGACCGACGATTTCCTCCAGATCCGCGCCGGCGGCGATCAGGCCCTCTTCCAGGGGCTTGGCAAGTACCTTCTCGAAGCCGAAGCCCAGGGGCGCAAGACCCCCGGCCTCACCACCGTGCTGGACCATGGATTCATCAAGGACCACACAGTTGGCATCGACGAATACCTGCGGTACCTCGAAAAGGCGGAATGGGACGACATCGTCGAAGCCACCGGACTGACGCTGGAACAGATCCAGTCCACTGGCGAGCGCCTCCTGGCCTCGAGCGCCACCATCGTCTGCTGGGCCATGGGCCTGACCCAGCACAAGCACTCGGTTCCCACCCTCCGCGACGTGGTCAACGTTCTGCTTCTCCAAGGCAACATCGGCAAGCCTGGAGCCGGCGTCTGCCCTGTCCGCGGCCACTCCAACGTCCAGGGCGACCGGACCATGGGCATCTTCGAGAAGATGCCCGAGAGCTTCCACGACCGGCTTGACCAGGAGTTCCGATTCACCTCCCCCAGGGCGCATGGCTTCGACACCGTGGCCGCCATCCGAGCCATGCGGGACGGCAAGGTCCGGGTCTTTATCGGGATGGGCGGCAACTTCGTGCGGGCTGCCCCGGATTCCGAGGTCACGGAACAGGCGCTGGCCAACACCCGCCTGACGGTGCAGATCTCCACGAAACTGAACCATTCCCACGTATCGACTGGTCGTCGTGCGCTGATCCTTCCAACGCTCGGACGTACCGAGAAGGACACCCAGCGCACCGGCGACCAGAGGGTGACCGTGGAGGATTCCATGAGTGCGGTCCATGCCTCCCGCGGACGCCTCAAGCCCGCCAGCGAGCACCTGCACTCCGAAGTGGCCATTGTGTGCAATATCGCCCACAAGATCTTCACGGGCAGCGACAACCTCCCGCTGCCCAATACCCCCAAAGCCGACTGGATCGCCATGAGGGACGACTACTCCATCATCAGGAAACATATCGAAGCGGTCCTCAGCGGCTTCGAGAATTTCGAGGAACGGATCCAGAACCCTGGCGGCTTCGTCCTTCCCCACCCGCCCCGGGACGCGAGGAAGTTCGATACCGCTTCGGGCAAGGCCCACTTCACGGGCAACGAACTGGAATTCATCAGGGTCCCCGCGGGACGGCTCGTCCTTCAGACCCTGCGCTCCCATGACCAGTACAACACCACCATCTACGGCAAGGATGACCGCTACCGCGGCATCCACGGCGGGCGCCGGGTAGTCATGATCAACGCCGACGACATTACCGAGCTGGGGTTCACAGACGGGGACATGGTTCATCTCATCTCCGAGTTCCAGGGGACCGAACGACGGGCCGAAAACTTCCGCATCGTGTCATACTCGACGCCCAAGGGTTGCGCGGCAGCCTACTACCCGGAAACCAACGTCCTCGTGCCGCTGGACTCCGTAGCCGACACCAGCGGCACGCCAACTTCCAAGTCCGTCATCGTGCGGCTTGAGCGGGCCGAAGCGTGAGCTCCGTCCTGACGACGGAAGCGGCCGTCACCAAGGGCGTGGACGGGCCAAGGGTGGAGCGGGCTGTCCGCGAATACCTTCTGGCCATCGGGGAGGACCCTGACAGGCCGGGCCTGGCTGACACCCCGGCCCGTGTAGCCCGCGCCGCAGCGGAAATGTTTGGCGGGCTCCATGAGGATCCCTTTGCCCTCCTGGACAGGACCTTCGACCTCGGCCACGGTGAAATGGTCATCGTAAAGGACATCCCGTTCTATTCCACCTGCGAGCATCACCTGGTGCCGTTCCATGGCGTGGCACACGTAGGCTACATCCCGTCCGCTGAGGGACTCGTGACAGGCCTCAGCAAGCTTGCCAGGCTGGTGGATGTCTTTGCGCGCAGGCCGCAGGTCCAGGAGAGGCTAACCACGCAGGTGGTGGACGCGCTGGTCACATCGCTGCGTCCGCTGGGCGCCATTGTGGTGATCGAGTGCGAGCACTTGTGCATGTCGATGCGGGGCGTCCGGAAGCCCGGGGCGAAGACCATCACGTCTGCAGTCCGCGGTGAACTGCGCCTGCCGGCCGCCCGGGCCGAGGCGCTCAGCCTCATCCACGGCCGCTAAGAAATCTCTGGACATGCCCCCGTGGCTGCCATACGATGTAACTGATATATCTTTATTGAGCGGTTAGAAATATCAGGATCGGACAGCCGCCGCTCAACACCACTCAGCCCAGACACCATCAAGGGAGATTCAATGTCTGAGCGCTAGTCAAGACCGGGATGCCGTGCCAACCGGCACGGCATCCCACTGACCGCCTTCGTACCCGCGAAGGATGAGCTGTCCCGTTCCCGTGAATGGTGCTTCGATGGCCTGAAACCTGGGGAGGTATCCTCATCGAAGCACCGCTTTCGGGCAACGGGGCAGCGCCGGCCACTTGCCGGACCAGTGCAAGCCAATCCGACATGGCAGGCCTGGCACCAAATCCCAGCACCATCCCCGTAGCCAAAGGAGTGTCCATGTCAGGAAACAGAGCCGTCGCCTACAAAGAACCCGGTGTCGTCGAAATCATCAACACCGAATACCCGACATTCGAACTCAAGGACGGGCCCGGCGTTAATCCGGCCAACGTGGGCCGGAAAGTCCCCCACGGTGCGATCCTGCGTACGGTGACAACCAACATCTGCGGCTCGGATCAGCACATGGTGCGCGGCCGCACCACCGCTCCCAAGGACCTCGTCCTCGGCCATGAAATCACCGGCGAAGTAGTGGAAGTCGGACCGGATGTGGAGTTCATCAAGGTGGGAGACATCGTCTCCGTCCCCTTCAACATCTCCTGTGGCCGTTGCCGGAACTGTAAGGAGCGCAAGACCGGCATCTGCCTGAACGTCAACCCGGACCGCCCAGGCAGCGCCTACGGTTATGTGGACATGGGCGGCTGGGTGGGTGGCCAGGCTGAATACGTGCTGGTCCCCTACGCTGACTGGAACCTGCTCAGGTTCCCGGACCGCGACCAGGCCTTGGAAAAGATCATGGACCTGACCATGCTCTCCGACATTTTCCCCACCGGGTTCCACGGCGCCGTTACCGCCGGAGTCGGCGTGGGGTCCACCGTTTACATTGCCGGCGCCGGCCCGGTCGGCCTCGCAGCCGCCGTCGGCGCGCAGTTGCTTGGTGCCGCCGTCGTGATTGTCGGCGACATGAACGAGGACCGCCTGGCGCAAGCCCGCTCCTTCGGGTGCGAAACGGTGAACGTCTCCAACGGGGATCCGAAGGACCAGATCGAGCAGATCCTTGGCGTTCCCGAGGTGGATTGCGGCGTCGACGCCGTGGGGTTCGAAGCCCGCGGGCACGGAAAGGACGCCTCCCACGAAGCCCCGGCCACCGTACTGAACTCCCTCATGGACATCACCGCCGCAGGTGGGGCCCTTGGCATCCCCGGCCTGTACGTCACCGGCGACCCCGGTGCAGTTGACGAGGCCGCCAAGCACGGCTCCCTGTCCCTGTCCCTGGGCACCGGCTGGGCCAAGTCCCTGTCGTTCACCACCGGACAGTGCCCTGTTATGTCGTACAACCGCCAACTGATGATGGCCATCCTGCATGACAAGGTCCAGATCGCCAAGGCAGTGAACGCCACAGCGATCCCGCTTGAGGATGCACCGCGCGGCTACGCCGAATTCGACGCCGGTTCGGCAACAAAGTTCGTGCTGAACCCGAACGGATACGTCAAGGGATAGCGCCCGGCTGACGGGGCCGGGGACCGCGAGGCAGGCACCACGTGGTGCAATCCTTACGGTCCCCGGCCCTCTCGTTTCAGTGCATCACTACCTTTAGAAAAGGGGCCACAGTTGCTCGCCCAAGAAACCGCCACAAGCGGCAGCGCTTCGGAGTTGCACTCTGCCTGGCGACCTTCCGGACATTCCTCCCCCACCTGGCCTGAAGCCCGGCAGTTGGCTTTCGATTGCGCTGTTCCCCTCGCGCCCGTGGATGTCCTGCTCCCATCGGCAGCAGGCCACACCCTGACCCGCGACATCGCCGCCCTGCAAAAACTCCCCCATTATGACTCCGCTGCCATGGACGGCTGGGCCGTCAACGGCGGCGGGCCCTGGGTCCTTGCCGGCCATGGGGCCTTTTTGTCCCCCGGGTGTGCCAGCGTCATAGCCACCGGCGGACTGGTACCCTCCGGCGCCCAGTCGATACTTCGCAAGGAAAGCGGCCAGATCCACCAAAACGCTGACGGCAGCCTCCTCCTGCGGCTCAACGACAACGCAAAGGAAGGCGAACCGGGGCCGGGCCAACACATTCGTCCTGCAGGCGAGGAAGCCGGCGCCGGTGAAGTGCTGATCCCGGCGGGCACACTACTGAACCCCGCCCACCTTGCCCTGGCAGCCGTGGCGGGCCACGACGAACTGCAGGTCCAGCCAAAACCAGTGGTGGCGATCGTATTGACCGGCTCCGAAGTGGTGACTCATGGCGTTCCGGCACCAGGACAGGTCAGGGACACTTTTGGTCCGCAGCTGGGCACGGTCATTTCCCTCCTGGGAGGCACTCCCGCCGGCTCCCTGCGGATCGGCGATTCCTACCCCGAATGGCTCGCCGCACTTGCCGGTTCAGACGCGTTCCCCGGGCGGAAGCCGGACGTGACCATCACCACTGGCGGAACCGGCTGTTCAGGGACAGATCATTTTCGCGCCGCCGTGGCCGCCCTCGGTGGGCGCCTGCTGCTGGACGGCATCGCAATGCGCCCCGGCCACCCGGCCGTCCTGGCCGAACTCCCCGACGGCCGCTTCGTCGTCGGACTTCCCGGTAATCCCCTGGCAGCAATGATGGCCCTCATCACCCTCGCAGATCCGCTGCTTGCGGCACTCGGAGGCAGGCCCCTGAGCGAAGTCGGACAGGTGACCTCCGCCGCTGACGTTGATCCATGCCCCGGCCGTACACGCCTGATTCCCTGCAGGTTCATCGAGGGACTTGCCTTCCCCGCCTCGCATACGGGGTCCGGCATGATGCGAGGACTGGCTTGGGCTGACGGCGTCATGGCCGTTCCGCCGGGCGGAGTGCAGTCCGGCGAGCCGGTTCCTGTGCTCCCCCTCCCCTGGACGCAGTCCAACGAAACGATCGTTTCCACCGCCAACCGAGCACGGAGCACCGCATGGCCCGCATGACACAGCGCCGCAAGATCCACCGCTTCCATCTGGACGGTTCCGGCACAGAATATCCGGTTCGGTTCAAGGAAGACGTACTCGCCGCTGAGGAGCCCTTGGAAATCCGGATCGGCGGCCGCTCTTTCGCTGTCACCATGAGGACCCCCGGGGACGATTTTGACCTGGTGGCCGGGTTCCTGGTCTCAGAAGGCATCATCAGTTCCCACTCCGAGCTGGTATCGCTGCGCTTTTGCGCCGGCGATGCCGGGGCCAAACAGACATACAACGTGATCGAGGCCCAACTGAGGCCGGATGTACCCATGCCTGACACCATGCGGCATGTCTACACCTCAAGCTCCTGCGGCATATGCGGGACAGACTCGATCGAATCCGTCCGCAAGACTCTTCCCTTCGATCCTGCCCAGGACGCGCTGCAGGTCCCCGTGGATGTGCTCGCCGAACTGCCGGAGCGGCTTCGCGAAGCCCAGGCTGTGTTCGACAAGACCGGCGGCGTCCACGCGGCCGGCCTGTTCAGGGTGGACGGCGCCAGCCCGGAACTGCTTTGTCTCCGGGAGGACGTTGGACGCCATAACGCTGTGGACAAAGTTGTGGGATGGGCGCTGCGCCAAAACCTGCTGCCCCTGAGCGGCACCGTCCTCCAGGTCTCCGGGCGCGCGTCCTTTGAGCTTGTCCAGAAGGCCGCCATGGCAGGCATTCCCGTCCTGTCTGCCGTAAGCGCGCCCTCAAGCCTGGCCGCCGACCTCGCCGTCGAGACCGGAGTGACGCTGGTTGGGTTCAGCCGGGGACACAGCCTGAATGTCTACGCCGGTCGGGAAAGGCTGGGCCGCCCGCAGAAGGTGAGCCGCGCGGAAACCCCTGCCCGGCTTTGACGTTGGAAGGCGGTGCCGCAGTGTCGGTCTAGGATGAAACAAAGATGAGCCGGTTGGTTGGCTGGACCTCCGCCCGAGCTCATCCACCCTGTATGAACGACGACACGAGGCATGATGGCCGTACGCAATGACCAGGACAAGGACGCAGATGCACAGGCGGGAGGCGTCCAATCGGTGGATCGCGCCCTCCAGATTCTGGAAATCCTTGCCCGGGAAGGCGACGCGGGTGTCAGTGAAATCGCCGAGGAGATGGGCGTACACAAGTCCACCGTGTCCAGGCTGGTGGGATCCCTGGTCGGGCGCGAACTGGTCCGCCAGAACAGCGAACGTGGAAAGTACCAGCTGGGCTTTGGCATCCTGCGCCTTGCCTCGTCCATCCCGGGCAGGTTGAGCGTAGTTCACGAAGCCAGGGAGGTCCTGGAGAGCCTGGCAGCGACATACAAGGAAACGGTCAACCTGGCCGTACTGCGATCGAATTTCGCCGTCAACGTGGACCAGGCAATGGGACCCTCAACGCTGGCCACGTATGACTGGGTGGGCAGCCTGACACCGCTGCACGCCACGTCCAGCGGCAAAGTGCTGCTCGCTGCCCTGACTGCAGACGAAAGGGACGCGATCTTTAAGCGCATCGGTCTGCCTGCCCGCACGCCACGTACCATCACCAACCGCTCGGAGCTGGAGAAGCAGCTGCTGCACGTCGCCCGCGATGGCTATGCCGTCGTCCACGAGGAGTTCGAGATCGGGCTGACGGCGGTTGCCGTGCCGATCTACAACCACCTGGGAAACGTCATCGCCGCAGTCAGTATTTCCGGCCCTGCCTTCCGGTTCACGCCGGAGGAGCAGCCCGGGCTTATTGACGGCCTCAAGGATGCAGGCCTGAAAATCAGCACAAAAATGGGCTACAGACGCCGGTAGGCCTGGACCATGAGGCAAGGCCTGCGGAATCGCCGCTGTCAGCGCTCCTCTTCGGGCCGGGCCGTGAGGATCCGATTGGCGTTGAACTGCAGGATGCCGAGCGACTCCTGGATCAAGGGCGATGCGATGCTGCCCCTGCGCACCGCCGCGACAATGCGGCGCGCAGGCTTCCCCTTGCCGGTAATGCGCAGGCGAACCACGTTTTCGGCACTACGCAGCGGCGCCAGTCGCGGCAGCAGGCCCACGCCCAGCCCAGCACCAACGAAGGCGATCTGGGTTTCCCATTCAACGGCCTCATGGGCAATCCGCGGTGTCACACCGACTGCCGTGAACGCCGCGGTGAAAAGGGAATGGTAGGTGGAACCGGCGGCCTCTGTAATCCAGGGTTCCGACGCCAGTTCTTCGAGCGTCACCGTTTCCCGCGATGCCAAAGGATGGTCGGCGGGAATGATCACGTCCAGGGGATCGTCAAGCAGAACGGTCTGCTCGAAGCGCGCATCGTCCTCAACGGGGGTGTCGGACTGCATGGCAACGATGACCGCGAGGTCGATTCGCTCGGCCACCAACAAGTCGAAGCAGCGGGCCGGGTCGGCCTCAAGTACCTGCACCTGCAGCAGGGGGCGTGTTGAGCGCAGGGTGGCGGCCAGCGGCGCGAGCAACTGGGCGGCCGCCGTGGAGAATCCGCCGAGGCCAAAACGGGACTGCACCTGGTCGCCGGCCTCCATGGCCGCGGCGCGAAGGCTCTCCCATTCCGCAATAAGGGTGTCCGAGCCCGCCACGAGAAAGCGTCCCGTGGCGGTCAGCCGCACACCCCGGCCGTCCTTCGTCAACAGCTGCATTCCAAGCACGCGCTGCAGCTCCCGCAGCTGCGCGGAGACGGCGGAAGGGGAATAACCAGTGAGCTCCGCGGTTGCGCCAACGGTGCCGCACCGGGCAAACACCCGAAGTGTTATGAGCCGTGGATCGATCATGCATCCATTGTGCACGGTTATCTCCTAAATCTTGCGCTTTTGTTGCAGATCAATCACCCCTAATCTCATGACAAGAAACTTTTCGACAACGCCGGTTGCACCCACCAAACCGCGCTCTCCACGAACCCAACACTTACCAGCCCTCTAGGGAGGAAACACATGACTGCTCCAGTAAACGTGCCCCTCAAATCACGCGGAAAACTCGCTTCATCTTTGCCTGCAGGGCAGCTGGAAGAGATCAGTGAGCTGTTCGAGTTCCGGCGCAAGGGATATTCCCTCGATGCCCCCTTCTACACCGATGCCACGATTTTCAAAATCGACATGGAAGCAATTTTTGGCGAGCACTGGATCTTTGCCGGCAGCGTCGCCGAGCTGCCGGAGCCGGGAGACTACGTCACCGTCGATTACGGGCCCTACTCACTGATCGTGCTGCGCAACGACGACGGCGGTGTTAACGTCCTGCACAACGTATGCCGCCACCGCGGTGCCCGCGTCCTCACCGAAGCCGCGGGATCAACAGGAAACCTGGTCTGCGGCTACCACTCCTGGACATACTCTCCCGAAGGTAACCTGATCCATGCTTCGGCCCCGGGGGAAACCAAGTTCGACAAGGGCTGCTTCGGACTCAAGCGTGCCCACAGCCGCGTGGTCGCCGGACTCATCTTCGTCTGCATTGCCGACGAACCGCCAACCGACTTCGACGAAACCTCAAAGATCTTCGAGCCATACCTCACGCCCCACGATCTGTCGAAGACGAAAGTCGCCTACCAGCAGAACATCATCGAGGAGGGCAACTGGAAGCTCGTCATGGAGAACAACCGTGAGTGCTACCACTGCGACGGACACCCGGAGCTCGCCTGCTCCCTCTTCCCCACCTGGGGACTGACAGAGGGCCTGATCCCGGCCCATCTCGAAGAAGTGTGGGACCGCAACAAGGAAGCCCAGTCCTCACTCGAGGAGCGTTGCCGCCGCTATGGCCTTCCCTACGAGGTGGTCGAGGAGCTCGATACTCGCATCGCCGGAATCCGTATCTCACGTGAATCGCTCGACGGAGAGGGCGAATCGTTCTCGGCCGATGGCCGCAGGCTCTCCAAGAAGCTGCTCGGTGACTTGCCGGACTTCCGCCTTGGCCGCTGCTCGATGCACCTGCAGCCCAACAGCTGGTTCCACTTCCAGAGCGACCATGTCATCACGTTCGGCGTCTTCCCCGTCAACGAACACCAGACCCTGGTACGCACCACCTGGCTGGTAGCTGACGACGCAGTGGAAGGCGTTGACTACGATCTGGACAAGCTCACCTACACCTGGAAGCAGACAAACCTGCAGGACAAGGCGTTCGTGGAGCTGTGCCAGACGGGTGCCGGCAGCCCCGCCTACGAGCCCGGCCCGTACATGAAGAGCGAGTACCAGGTGGAGGCATTCATCAACTGGTACGTTCAGCGCGTGCAGGAGCACTTGGCATGATTGAACTCCTCACTGAGACGGCAGTCCAGGAGCCACAGCGCATTCGCGGTCTTGAGATGCCGTGGAACAGGGTCATGGGCAGCACCGAGGCACCCGCCCGTGCTGCCCGCGCCCTCGGCCCCTGGCATCCACAGGAGTTCATGGCCGAATGCGTGGAGACCGTTCCCGAGGCGGGCGGCTTAATGACCTTCGTGTTCCGCCGTTGCGACGGTGCGCCCCTGGCGTTCCGTGCGGGCCAGTATGTGAACGTCGCCTTTCCGGTGAACGGCGACGACCAGGATCCGGTGGACCGCAGCTATTCGCTGTCCAGTTCCCCGACGGAGCCTTGGACCTTCAATATCAGCGTCAAACGCGACGCCACAGGCCTGGTTTCACCGTGGGTGCACGAGAACGTCAAACCCGGCACTGTGCTCGAGATGCTCGGACCGGTCGGCGCATTCCACTTGCCGGATGCCGACCGGCGGGCGCGGTATCTTTTGCTGGCCGCCGGCGCAGGCATCACTCCCATCATGTCCATGGTGCGGACCATCCACTCCCTGCCCGGACATGCAGATGTTGTGGTGCTCTACCACGGAGCGGAAGCCGGAGGATTTGCCTTCCACAAGGAACTGGCCTACATCGCGTCCGTGGACTCGCGCATCAAGGTCTTCTACTCCCTGGGCGACCGCAACAAACCCGAGGGGTGGGAGGGGCTCAGCGGAAGGCTGACGGCAGCCATGCTGGATGAGGTGGCCCCCGATGCCAACGGCCGCCAGGTCTATGCATGCGGCCCCGAGGGTTACCTGAACACCGCCACCGAGCTCTTGGGGAAGGTTGGCGTCGACGACACCTCCATTTACATGGAGTTCTTCTCGGGAGACCGCCAGACGCTCCTTGAATACCAGGCGGAGCTCGCGCTCGCAGTGGACATTGCCGAAGAAATCGCCGAGGAAATCGCCGATTCCGCCGAGGACTACTACGAAAGCCAGCCCGCAGCGTTCGGACTCTACGAGCCCGGCTACGACGCCGAAGGTACCCTCAAGGCCACAGGGTTGCCGCTGGAAGCCATGGACCCGGACGCACCCGATTCCGGAGACTCCGACGGCGGTTCGGCTGCGGGAGCGGAGGCGGCATCCCCAGACGCCTCCAGCTTCGACACAGTGGGAACCGGAAGCCTGACCCTGTCCTTCATGCGCACCGGCATCAATGTGCGGATCGACCCCACCGAACACATCCTCGGGCCCGCCCAGCGTGCGGGCGTCAGGATCGGCGCGAACTGCAAGGAAGGCATGTGCGGCTCCTGCAAGGTCGTCAAGCTTTCCGGGGAGGTTGAGATGAACCACCAGGGCGGGATCCGGGCACGGGAAATCGATGCAGGCAAGTTCCTGCCTTGCTGCTCCACGGCGCGGACCGATCTGGTGATCGATGCCTAGCCGCTTGCGGCTGCCCTAAGCCGGACAGCATCAGGGGGCGTTTTGACGGCATGAATACAAGCAGCTTCCCGGTCGTCCGGGAGGTCGCTGCCGGTTTCGACGCGTGCCAGTGCCCGGTGGAGTCGAACTAGTGGAGAAGTACAAGCGGCAGCAGATGATGGCGATCCTGCACGACAGGATCCAGAAAGCCAAGGCGGTCAACCGCCACGGCCATTTCCAGGATGCCCCGCGGGGTCCGCGGAAACTGCCTTCTACGCAACAGAAGTCGCGATATGCAACAGGGTGACCGATGCCACGCTTCCTGTCAAGGTTCGGCAAGAACCAAGGAAATACGGCGCCAGACTTCAGAAAAACCTTGACATGGAGCTGTGAGCCGGGGCACTCTGTTGCTTAGTGCGAGATCTGTTGATCCTTACGGAACGACCGCCTCAATCAAAGCAAACCTGAATCCAGCCCCGGAAGAGGTGCAAAATGAACAACGCCTGCCAGCTAAGTGAACTCGCACCCGGGGAGGCACTACGGCTCCGCACAGCTCCGCCAATCGCCGTCTTCAACACAGAATTCAACACAGAAGAGGGCGACATCTTCGCAATCGACGACACTGCACGCACCACGATGCTTCACTGGCCGACGGCCACATGGAGGACTGCTGGGTCAAGCGCCCGCTGCACGCATCCAGTATCAACCTCCGTTCGGGAGGCGTGGACCAACCGCCGGCCAAACTGCCGGTCCGGACTCACGAAGTGCAAATCGTCGATGGCAACATCATGGTCATCGAATCGGACGAAGCCCCCAACCTTCCGCCCGAACTAACAGCCGACGGCCATGTCTAACCGCAAGCCCATGACTCGCCGAGCAAAGGACCCGCTCATGGCTATAAATAGTGACCTTAAACCCCTGACACCTGAGGAGCTGCCTGCCGACAACGGCCTGGCACCGACTCGCCCTAGTGAGGAGCCCAATAGATTGGGCAATACCAAAGAAGTCATCAGCGTCACCAAAGAAAGAGACACAAACCCCGCAGTCCTCGATCCGGTGGACGGAGGGGCGGGATCACTGCCAGACGTCGAAGAGTATGAGCAGATCCTTGAGGAACTGCGCATTGCCAAGACCGAGCAAGCCGTTTCCCAGCGCCGGAACCACTCGCTCACCCTGGACAAAGTAACGTTCGGGATCACCGGCGTCATCGCCATCGCCTTTGTGGTCTGGGGCTTCGTGGGCCGCGACAGCCTCTCCGCTACCTCCACGACCGCCCTGAACTGGGTCATGGAGTACACCGGGTGGCTCTTTATGGTCCTGGCTTCCCTGTTCGTCGTCTTTGTCCTGTGGCTGGCCCTCGGCAAGTTCGGCAACATCCCACTGGGCAAGGACGGCGAGAAGCCCGAATTCCGTACCGTCTCCTGGGTTGCGATGATGTTCGCCGCCGGCATGGGCATCGGACTGATGTTCTACGGAGTAGCCGAACCGCTCTACCACTACATCTCTCCCCCACCCGGAACCGTGGACGGCCGCACTCCCGCAGCCATCCAGACAGCCATGGCCACCTCGATCTTCCACTGGACCCTGCACCCCTGGGCAATGTACGCAGTTGTAGGCATTGCCATGGCGTACGGCACCTACCGCCTGGGCCGCAGGCAACTGGTCTCCGCAGCCTTCACCTCACTTTTCGGCATCAGGATGGTGGAAGGCCCGCTCGGGAAGTTCATCAACATCCTCGCAATTTTCGCCACCCTCTTTGGTACGGCCGCTTCCCTGGGCCTCGGCGCCCTGCAGATCGGCAGCGGCATGACCTCCAACGGCTGGTTCGGCGAAATCGGCACCCCCGTACTTGTGGGGATCGTCGCCGTCTTGACCTTCTGCTTCGTCGCCTCGGCCGTCTCCGGCATCAGCCGCGGCATCCAGTGGCTCTCCAACATCAACATGATCCTGGCCGTCGTTCTGGCCCTGATCGTTTTCATCGCCGGCCCAACCCTGTTCATCCTCAACCTGATCCCGTCTGCCGTCGGCGATTACGCCCGCGACCTGGCCGAGATGTCGTCCCGGACCGAAGCGGTCGGCGATGAGGCGCTTCGGAGCTGGATGACCGGTTGGACCATCTTCTACTGGGCCTGGTGGATCTCCTGGACGCCGTTCGTGGGCATGTTTATCGCCCGCATCAGCCGCGGCCGCACCATCCGCCAGTTCGTCACCGGCGTGCTGCTGGTGCCCAGCGTCGTCAGCGTGATCTGGTTTGGTATCTTCGGCGGAGCCGCATTCCACGTCCAGCAGGAAGCCGATAAGGCAGGCACGCCAGGGCTGGTAAAAACGGTAGACGGAGTCTCGTCGGTCAACTTCGACGGTGCGCTCTTCGATCTGGTCAAGAACCTTGGGATGCCCGGCTGGCTTACTGTTGGTGTCATCGTGCTGGCAATGGTCCTGGTGGCCATCTTCTTTGTCACCGGCGCCGACGCTGCTTCCATCGTGATGGGATCGCTCAGCTCCAACGGCGCCGAACACCCCCGCCGCGGAGTGGTGATCTTCTGGGGCAGCCTCACCGGCGCCGTGGCGGCGGTCATGCTGCTGGCCGGCGGCGATGAACCTTCGGAGGCTTTGGCCGGCCTGCAACGCATCACCATCGTCGCAGCGCTTCCGTTCATCGTCGTCATGCTCCTGCTCTGCTTTGCCCTCGCCAAGGACCTGCGCCGCGATCCGCTGTCCCTGCACCGGCGCCTGGCTACGTCGGTCGTCGAGCGGGCCATCAGGACTGGTGTGGAACAGCACGGCGGCGTTCAATTCGACCTTGTCACGAAGCATGATTGCGCTGATTCATGTCCGGACCCGGACTCCCACAAAGGCGGCACCCACACGGGCAGCATCCCCGCCGTCGAGGCCCGGCATGCGGACCGGGACAGTAAATAGCTGTTCACCGTAGTAGCAACCCGCCCCGGCGGCGCGCGGCCTCCCAGCCCGTGCCGCCGGGGCGCACTACTCCCCAACAGTGAGCGGGACCGGCAGCTGCGGGACCGCGCACCGGCCGGACGGTTTGAATTACGACGCCGCCATTGTCCTGTGGCTGTTCACCGGCGGCGGCGAGCCGTCAGCGCAGCCCATAGCTGGTTGCCAGCGCGATGGCCTCCGTACGCGAGCTGACGCCCATTTTCCGGAAGATGTTTCCCACATGGAACTTGACGGTGTTTTCGCTGATGTTCAGGGCGCCCGCGATGGACCTGTTTCGCTGGCCCGCTGCCAGATGCTGCAGCACTTCCAGTTCCCGGCCCCCAAGTTTCCAGGCGCTGACGTCGGCCGGAGCCGCCTGCGGGGCGTCCAGCGGGAGGGCCACGGACACGTCGGATCCCCAGCCCGGCATAACCTCCACCTGCATCTTTCCGTCCAAAGCCTGGACCCTCCGGTCCAGCCTGCCCATACTCGGTGCCTCGACCGAAAGGGTGCCGCCGCCGTCGTCGCGGACGCTGATCAGCAAATTCTCGCCGTCGCAGTCCCACTGGGCACGGACCCGGCGGACCTCCGGCTGGTCCATCATGGCCAGCAGCAGGCCGCGGACGATAGCCCGGGCAGCGTGGGCGACTTCCCCGGGAAGCGCGCGTCCATTCAGCGGAGGTTCGATGAACTGCACATCCACGCCGCTGAAGCGCGTCAACGGGAGGAGGTCTTCCCGGAGGCGCTCAAACGCCTTTGCCACCGGTTCTTCCACCAGGTCCGTGGTCCTGTCACTCTGCGTACGCAGGCGCACCAGGGCCTTGGCAACGAGATCCGTGGCTGTTGTCCGCGACGAGGCGTCGTCCAGCGCCGTGGACCGCAGCGCAGCCGCGACTGTTTCGAGTGTGGTCGCGTGCTGGTCCACCAACTCGGAGGTCACCCGGAGCCGCTCAGCCGACGCTGCCCTTGACTCCAACAGATACGAGGGCGGCGCATCCGCAACTTTCTCCTGGATCCTGCGCGCGGCGAGGTGCCACAGGTATTTCACGATATTTCCGCCGGCACCATCAGTGCCCTGTGCGGCACCGGCATCCACCGGGTCCGTGACCACCAGCAAGGCACTGCTGGCGAGGTATTTCATGGCGAGGACCGGGCGCTCCTGGCCGGCAATCATAGCCGCCCCCAGCCAAGGATCATCGCCGTCAAGGGCAGCCCGGAGACTGTCCAGTTCATCGATCGAGACCCGCGAAATGATGGTTTCCCGGCCGGCCTTCTTCTGCGGCCTGCCGGTGCAGTCCTCAGTGAAAATGACCAGCGCGCTGCTGCCCAGATAGGGGGCAAGGGCGTCCCGCAGCACGTCGGCAATGGCGGTCAGCGGCGCATCGGTCACCGCCGCGATGGAGTCCAGCAGCGGCCACGGCAGGCCTGGGCGGCTGGGGTCGGCCGATGGTTGAACGGGCGCGTTCCCGGGTGCAGGCGAGGTGATGGCAGCATCCTTCCGAAGGCAATCAGGTGCATGACTACCCGAAAGTATAGCCAGGACCGCCAAGAATGGGCGTTACACCCATACCTTTGCGGCGGCAGGATTGATTGCGGCACACATCCCAGCTGATGGGTGGACGTCTCTACCAACGCGAAGGAAATACCTTGGGTCCAACCGCACTTGATTCCCCAACCCGGATCAACGCAGGAGCAATCCTCACAAATTTGTCCCTCGTTGCCGATGAAGTCACCAGCACCGCAGGCCAGGTCGAGGGAGACCAGCTTGCAGCGTTGGCGGCATCCATCCGCTCGGCAGAACGTGTTTTCGTCTCCGGCGCCGGCCGAAGCGGCCTCGTTCTCCGGATGGCGGCAATGCGGCTGATGCACCTCGGCCTGAACGTCCATGTAGCCGGTGACACCACGACTCCTGCTATCCGAGCCGGAGATCTGCTCGTGGTGGCTTCCGGTTCCGGCACCACAGCCGGTGTGGTCAAGGCTGCCGAAACAGCGGCGGCGGCCGGGGCACTGGTGGCTGCCGTGACCACCAACCCCGGCTCCCGCCTGGCTGAACTCGCTGACACGGTGGTCATCGTGCCCGCCGCCCAAAAAACAGACCACGGCTCCCGCGTCACCCGCCAGTACTCCGGGAGCCTCTTCGAGCAGGTCCTCTTCGTCCTGACCGAATCCATCTTCCAGACCCTGTGGAACCACACCGACGCACCGGCTGAAGAGCTCTGGCTTCGGCACGCAAACCTGGAATAAGTTCCCGCCCGCCTTACCGATACCCATAACAACGGAAAGAGAAACATCATGAAGCTTCAGGTAGCAATGGACCTCCTGACCACCGAGGACGCCCTCGAACTGGCCGGCAAGGTGGCCGAGTACGTCGACATCATCGAACTCGGTACCCCGCTGATCAAGGCCGCAGGACTCACCGCCGTCACGGCCGTCAAGCAGGCCCACCCTGACAAGATTGTTTTCGCCGACATGAAGACCATGGACGCAGGAGAACTCGAAGCCGACATCGCTTTCAAGGCCGGCGCCGACCTCGTCTCTGTGCTGGGAAGCGCCGACGATTCCACCATCGCAGGCGCCGTGAAGGCGGCCCGTGCCCACAACAAGGGCATCGTCGTTGACCTCATTGGTGTGCCGGACAAGGTCACCCGCGCCAAGGAAGCACGGGCACTCGGCGCGGAGTTCGTGGAGTTCCACGCAGGGCTGGACGAGCAGGCCAAGCCGGGCTTCGACCTGAACGGACTGCTCAGTGCCGGCGCCGAAGCACGCGTCCCGTTCTCGGTAGCCGGCGGCGTCAACCTCTCCACCATCGAAGCCGTCCAGCGGGCAGGGGCTGAGGTTGCCGTAGCCGGCGGCGCCATCTATGGGGCAGCCGACCCGGCACTGGCAGCCAAGGAACTCAAGGCCGCCATCGCCTGATTCCCACCCACGATGCGGCGGCCGGTACCGGAAGGTGCCGGCCGCCGCATCTAGTTAGTGCGCCCCTCGGCCCGATAGTGTTCTCCGCCCAAGAAAGCAGCCAATGCCAGATACCCTCGTCCGGCCACCCCGAATAAGAAATCCGCTGCGGGATCCTCGTGATCGCCGTTTGAACCGGATTAACCCAAACGACGGACTTCAGGCCAACGAATGTACCGAAAGCAAACTGGTCGGAACCGGCTGCCGCTGCCGGGGACGGAAGAGGCAGAACGCTGTGGAAGGGTGGTCGGTCGGAATTCTTGGCGCTGTTGCCATCCTCGGAGCGACCTACGCCTCTCTGCCCTATTCCTGGTGGTGACGTCTGTCGCCCGCTGTGCCGGCGCACGATAGCTTTGGAGCATGACGGCAAACTACCGGTACGACGTCGAGGTCCTGCACCTGCTGGTCTCCCCGGCGCACGCCTACTTTGGGCGCGCCCGCGAGGGAGCAGCTGACGTCCCCACCACGGATGCGGACCGGGTTGAGCTGGTGGCCGGCAAAGGCATCGTGGGCGACAGGTTTTTCGGTAAGGCGGCGCACATGGACGCCGCCGTCACAGTGATGGCCGTGGAAGCACTGGAATCCATCGCCGCCGAACTGGGAACGGATCCTTTCGACCCGCTGCTGACACGGCGCAACGTGATCCTTCGGGGCGCGGACCTGCCTCCGCTGCTCGGCGGCGACTTCGCCCTCGAATCAAACGGCCGCCTGGCGCGGTTCAAGGCCGGCCGGCCCGCGCACCCCTGCGCGTGGATGGACGAGATGCTCGCCCCGGGCGCCCACAAAGCCATGCGCGGACGCGGCGGCATCCGCTGCCAGGTTTTGTCGGACGGCGTCCTTCACCGCGGTCCCGCCGTATTGATCAGCCCCGTGCCGCTGGACCCCGGACGCGCCGGCGCCCCCACGCTGCTCAGGGCTTCCCGCCTTCCCTAGCAGCCCGGAGGCGCCCCTCCCTACAGCGCCGACCAGCCGCCGTCGGACGCGAGGATGGCGCCGTTCAGATTGGTGCCGTCGTCGCTGAGCAGGAACGTGATCGAGGCGGCGAGCTGCGCCGCCGTGGCGGGCGTCGGGATGTTGACCTGCATCAGCGGCCCAAGGCGCTCGGCGGCCATCTGTGATCCCCAGTTGGCCACAATGTTCGTGATGGTGGCGCCGGGGGCCACAGCGTTGAAGCGCAGGCCCTTTGGCCCGTACATGACGGCCGAATTCTTGGTCATGCCCACGACGGCGTGCTTGGACGCCGTGTAGGCAACGCCGGCGGCGGACCCGCGCAGGCCCGCCTCCGAGGCGATATTGACCACCGAGCCGGTACCGGCTTCGAGCATCAGGGGCACGACTGCGCGGGTGAGGCGCATGAGCGCGGTGACGTTGATCCGGAAGACGCGGTCCCAGGTCTCGTCGTCCACCTCGTGGATGGGCGCGAAGCTGTCCATGATGCCGGCAACGTTGGCCAGAGCGTCGACCCGTCCCCCGGCGGCCGCGAGAACGGCGGCCACGGCTTCCTCGGTGGAGATGTCGCCGGCCACCGGGACCAGGTCGAGGCCGGAATTCTCTTCCACCAGGGCGTCGAGGCGTTCCTTGCTGATGTCGGCGGCGATTACCCTGCCGCCCTCCTTGGCGATGCGCAGGGCGGTGGCCTTGCCGATGCCCGATCCCGCGCCTGTGACGACAACCGTTTTTCCTGCAAAGCGGCCGCCGGTGATGGTTTCCTGCCACGTGGCTTCGTTGCCCATGATGTCCTTCCAGACGTGTGAGGGATGATGTCACCCAGCTTATGACACCCTGTGTCATTATGTAAGGGTGAATACTGCCGGGATGCCAACGGAAGCCATGAAAACCGCCACCCGCTCCACCGGACGGCCGGTGAGCATTGACCCCGACGCCGTGGCTGCCCTGGCGATGCACCTCTTCGCCGAGAACGGTTACGAGCAGACGTCCATGGAGGACATCGCGCGCGAGGCCGGGATCGGCCGCAAGAGCCTGTACCGCCACTTCGCCAGCAAGGCCGACCTCGTCTGGGGCGGCACCGGCCCCGTGATCGAGGCGTCGCAGCATGTGCTGGAGTCGCCGCCACCCATGGACGGGGCCGACGGCGACGTCCTGGCCGGCGTGCGCGAGGCCGTGATTGCAGGGGTCGCCGTCCTGCCGGACCTGGCGGTGACCCGCGGCAGGCTGCGGCTGATCGCCGAACACCCGGAACTGATGAGCCGGAGCTACGAATCCCTCGGCGCCCAGCGGGAGCGTGCACTGTCCTACCTCACGCTGCGCGGGGTGCCCGAACAGACCGCCCGGTACCTCTGTGCCGCACTGATCGGGGCGACGTTCGAGGCGTGGATCCAGTGGGCCCTGGGGACGGACCCGGATCCGGTGCCGTACCTGGCGGCCGCCGTCGGCGTCCTTCGCCTGCCTTAGCAGCCCTGCTTAAACGGAAGCGGACGACGCCGGGAGGTCCCGCCGTCGTCCGCTTCCGTTTGGTGCCCCTACAGTCTGTGGTGCTCCGGCACTGCCCACCGGGCATCCCTGGCGCTGGCTTTGGTTGCCGGGAGGCCGGCGTAGGTCCAGAGGCATGGCCGGCCGGAATCGCTGGGAAGGAGCTGGCCTTCGGACTGCGAGATGGTCGCTCCCGCCGGGCTCTTCCACACGCCGGTCAGTTCGCAGTGCGAGCCGGTGGACTGCTGCCGCGGCACCGACAGGTTGATGACGCGGCGTGCCCGTTTCTCGGCCACGGGGATCCTCTTCTTCACGATGCCGCTCCCGCCGGTTCCCGGTAACTGCTTTCGGGGACGTCAGTGATGAACATGTAACCGGGGGCGTGGCTGATGGCGAAGGCGGGCCTGGAGGCCATCACTGCGCTCTGCGGTGTCACGCCGCAGGCCCAGAAAACCGGCACTTCCCCGTCCCTGATCTCCACGGCATCCCCGAAGTCGGGCCGGTTGATGTCGGTGATGCCAAGCTCCTCGGGCGATCCGACGTGGACCGGGCTGCCATGGACCTTGGGCACTTCCGACGTCACCCGGATGGCGGTGTCCACCAGTTCGGGCAGCATTGGACGCATGGACACCACCATGGGGCCGTGGATCCGGCCGGCGGGAGTGCACTCGACCGTTGTGCGGTACATCGGCACATTGCGCCCGGTTTCGGTGTGCCGCAGCGGGATCCCCGCACTGGCAAGCGCCGCTTCGAAGGTGAAGCTGCAGCCGATGAGGACGCCCACCATGTCGTCGCGCCAGACAGAGGCGACGTCGGTGACCTCATCCGCCAGTTCGCCGTCCACCCACACCCGGTAGGCGGGGATGTCCGTGCGGATGTCCGATCCGGCGGCCAGCGAACTTTCGTACTGTCCCGCCGGGATGATGTCGATGATCGGGCAGGCCTTGGGGTTGAGCCGGCAGAACTCGATGAACTCGTCGGCGTAGTCTGCCGTGACTGCGATCAGGTTGGCCTGGGTGTAGCCGTCGCTCCAGCCGGAGGTGGGGGTGGCCAGGCCGCTGCGGAACTTCAGCCGGGCGTCGGCGGGGGCCAGGAGGGCGTGTGACTGGCTCACTTGGACTCCACAAGTTCAGTAGAGGACTGCAGGTACTCCTCGTCCTCGGCAACGTTGGAGTCGCGGCCCAGTGCCAGGCCCACCAGGGTCAGGAGGCAGGCGGCGCTGAGGTAGATGGCCACCGGAACCCAGCTGTCGTAGGTGCTCAGCAGGAGGGTGAACATAAACGGTGCGATGGCGCCGCCGATGATTCCGGCGAACGTGTAGGCCAGTGAGCTGCCGGTGGAGCGGAGCCGCGGTGAGAACTGCTCGACGACGAACGCCGCCTGGGGTCCGTACATAAACGAGTGGCAGAGCAGGCCCAGCACGATGCCCACAATGAGCATCACCGGGGACCGTCCTTCGAGGACGATGAAGAACAGGTAGGCCCAGACTGCGGCGCCAACTGCGGCGATCCCGTACACCAGGCGCCGGTTGATGCGGTCGGAGATGGCTCCGGCGAGCGGCATCGTGAAGATCTGGAGGGCTGAACCGATCAGGACGGCGACGAGAACCTGGCCGCGGTCAAAGCCGAGTTCCTGGATGCCGTATGTCAGGGTGAAGACGGTGCACATCGCGTAAAGAACGTCCGGGCCGATGCGGCTGAGCATGGCGGCAATCAGGGGCCGGCGCTGCGTGGCGAGGACTTCGCGGATAGGGGCCTTGGGCTTGTCGCCGCGGGCTTCCATGGCCTTGAAGATGGGGGTGTCCTCAAGCTTGAGGCGGATCCAGAGGCCGAAGGCCACCAGGAGTGCGGAGATCAGGAAGGCGATGCGCCAGCCGAAGCTCAGGAAGTCTTCCTCGGACAGTGTCAGGGTGAGGACAGCGAGTGCACCGTTGGCCATCAGGTTGCCGGCGGGCGGGCCGATCTGGGCGGCAGAGGCCCAGAATCCGCGTTTGTTCGGGTCGCCGAATTCGCTGGACAGCAGCACCGCGCCGCCCCATTCGCCGCCGACGCCGACACCCTGGGCGAAGCGGAGGAACACCAGGATGGCGGGGGCAATGACGCCGATGTTGTCGTACGTGGGCAGGAGGCCGATGAGGAAGGTGGCCACGCCGATCAGCATCAGCGTGATGACCAGGATCTTCTTGCGGCCGATCTCGTCCCCGAGCCGGCCGAAGATGATGCCGCCGACGGGACGGGAGATGTAACCGACGGCGTAGGTGGAGAACGCCAGCAGGGTTCCGGTCACCGGGTCCGAGGCCGGGAAGAAGATGAGCGGGAAGACGATCGCCGCCGCGGCGGAGTAGACGGCGAAGTCGTAGAACTCCAGTGCGGTTCCGGTCAGGCTGGCCGCGAATGCCTTGTACATGTCCTTGCGCCCCACCGGGGGCTTCGGGTCAACGGGGGCCATTGCTTGGGGAGTGGCCATTAGTTCCTCCATGAAGAGAGTGGATGTCATCCGCTGCGCGGACGTGCTGGGTGCCCGGGTGTGTCCAGGCTTGCGGCGTCGCAAGTCGGGCAGAAGAGCGGTTAGGCGGCTGCCGGTGGTACGGAAGTCGTAACTGCGGTGATCGTTGGATTGTTGAACAATCCTTGTGTTGAACAATTTACGCGACGCAGATCACATCGTCAAGGGCTGATTCGAATTCGGTTTCTTAATGCCCCAGTTTCCGGGCACGGCAAAAAGGAGCCTCCGGCGGGGGCTCCTTTTTCTTTTTAGGGTCCGGGAATGCCTGTTGTGGGCTACTTCGAAGCCGCGGACCCGGCCGCGTGCACTGCAGCCTGGTGCTCTTCGGACCTGTTGAGGTAGTCGGTCAGGCGCTCGGCGGCGAGCTCCGGGTCGCCGGCTTCGAGGGCCTGGCAGATCTGGTCGTTGTCCGCCAGCCAGTGCCGGTAGAAGCCGCCGTCAACGGAGGCCTTATGGAAAAAGAGCCGCATCTCTGCCAGCACCTGCGACATGATGGTGTTCAGCCGCTCGCTGTCCGCAAGGGCCACCAGGGCTCCGTGGAAATGCTGGTTGGCGCTGCCGAGGCCTTCGTTGTCCCCGGCGGCGGCCGCCTTTTTTCCTTCTTCCACGGCTGCCCGCACCGCGGCGATGCGCTCGGGGGTACCGCCGCCGCGGACTGCGCTCACTTCGATAGCGCGCCTGACCGTGTAGACGTCGTGGATGTCCCTGGCGCCGAGGCTGGCAACGAAGACGCCGCGGTTGGGTTCGCGCACGAGGAGGCGCTCGCTGACCAGTTCGGCGAAGGCTTCGCGGACAGTGTTCCGGGAGACTCCGAGTTCCTCGGAGAGGGCCTCTTCCTTGAGTTTCGCGCCGGGCTGGAGGTCACCCTCTGCGATCTGCAGCCGCAGTTCCGAAGCCACGCGGGTTGCCACCGACGGCACAGCCACCCGCAGCCTGGCTCCGCCACCCGGGAGCGCTCGGAGGGAGTCAGGTTGGGCATTGGGGTTCAGGGTGGCCATATCCCGAATTTACACGAATGCCCCACAATCCTTTTGTTGGATTGTCCCCCTGAGCACGCCGCAGACGTGCGAACGCCTGTCACGCCCTCACCCGGCTGCTGCCACGGGGCGGATTTCGTCCGCAATGGCCTTTCCCAGAAGCTCGGTAGCGCGGCTCCCGGCACTTGCACCTGATGCATGAGTAGGTAGACTGGTCTACCTACTCATCGACCCGATCAGGACCGGCCATGACCTCGAAGAGGACTACACCAGCGAACCCCGCTCCGCGGCGGCCTGCCCGCGACGCGCTCCTCGAGGCGGCCGCCAGGCGCTTCTATGCCTTCGGCCTGACGGGGACCGGCATCGACACCATCACTGCCGAGGCCGGCGTGGCCAAGAAGAGCCTCTACAACAACT
>DATCVX010000195.1:0-4370 GCA_036566705.1 Arthrobacter sp.
TGTCCGCCACGGCCAGGCCCACGTTGGCGGTCTGGTAATAGGCGCCTGTGCTGTTGACTTCGTTCAGGTTCTCGGCGTTGGGGTCCCCCGCCTGGTAGCCGAGGTCATCCTGCTCGCAGCGGTATTCGCCACGGTTGCCGCCGGTGTTCCCTTCGAAGACCATAAAGGTCTTGCCGGGGTGTGCCGGGTCAGCGAAGGTGTACGGATCGCGGAAGGCGAAGCCGGGGTTCTGGGCCTTGTTCTGGTACAGCTTGCCGTCCGGCTCAAGCAGCTTGGTGTGCTCGAAGCCGTCGAAGGTGACGCCGTTCTCGTCTGCATGGATCTTGCCCAGGGCCTTGGCAATAGCCGCGTCGGGGGCGATGCCGCCGCCGCCCGCGTTCCGCTCGGCCACGTCGTAGAACGTGGTGGCCGTGTAGAACACGTTGACCTGGTTGCCCTGCATCAGGCGGGTGGAACCGGACCACTCGGTGTTGCCTATGGACGTGTTGTCCAGGAAGAGGTGGCCGCCGTAGTTCCACTTGTCCTTGGCCGGGTCGGCGTTGGTCTTGCGGAAGAAGTAGCCGATCCGGGCGTTCCAGTGGCGCTGGTCGAAGCCGTAGCCGGCGTGCCGGTCGGCGACCAGGGAGAAGATGACGTCGTAGCCCTTGTAGCTGATCTGGTTGGCGTTCTCGTCCGTGAGGGACCAGGTGTCCCAGACCCAGACGTCGTCATTCATGGCTGGGAAATCCTCGGGGATTTCCGGCATGGTGACATCCGGGCTCATGGAGTTCTCGCCGGGAGCAACGGTGGAATCGCTCTGGGCCATGATCTGCTTGGCGTCTGCGCGGGTCCACTTGGCGGTGAAGTCCGACGCCGGGTCGTGGGCCTGCTGCGTGTGCTTGGTGGGCAGGGGGAAGCCCGGGGTCGGGGCCGGCATCTGCTCTGCCGCCGGCGGATCCGCCGGCTCGTTGGCCTGTGCCGACGGGATGGCCAGGAAGGCCGAGGCCGCTACAGCTGCCGCCAGCGCTGCGGCGGCGGGGCGCCACCGCAGCATCCGGGGTGTTTGGGGGTGCTTGTGCATTTTTGCTCTTCTCGCGGAGGTGAAACTATTCGTGGAAGACGGGCGTATGCCCTATTCCTCGCGTACTCCGGCGAGCCCGCCGACACCTCAGGCGTCATCGGGGACGCCGTTGTATCGAGGGGATCGGGGCTTGGGTGAGGCCCCGTATATGGCTCAGGACAAATCGTTATTGCCTGGCCCGCTGTCCACGCTAGGCACTACACCGACCGCATTTCAAACCGTGTTTCAGGAGAAAAATCCCTCCTGTCTGACATTTGATGCAAGCGCTTACATTGCCCAATGCGCGCGCGTGCCATAACGGTTTTGCTGAGTCAAATGTTTCATTGGAAAAAATGCTTCGTGGGAAACGTCACGCTGGGTCCACCCGGAGTTCACCGAAATTTTGGGGTGGGCCCGGGCCCTCGGGTGGCCCGGGCGTGGTGACCGGTTGCTCCGTACGGGCCGTTATGAGTCCCCAAAAGGGCCGGTGGGGATCAGCCGATGGAAATTAGGGGAACAGCGGCCGCGGGCCGACGAAGATTCCCTCCATCCGCCAGGCATCCAGCCGCAGGAGACGGACAGAGCCGTCGGCGGACAGGCGCACGGAGGTCCCGCCAAGGGTGGGATAGACCCGGGCGGTCAGGGGCTTGCCGTTGGCGAAGATCTCCAACGCTGAGTGGTCCACGAGGACTCGAAGGTGAAGTTTGCCGCCAACCAGGTTCACTGGCCCTGACCGCTCCTCCGCATCCACCGATTGGTCCAGGCTGCTGCCGGAGCGGTCCAGCCGCAGCCATGACTCCCCGCTGCTTCCGGCGGCGCGGCCCACCTCGATGACGGTCTCCTCGGCCGGGCTTTGGCCTGTTTCGGCCGGGGAAATACCGGCACCCAGAATTCCGAGCCGGAAGACACTCCCGAGCTCCAGTTCAACGTCCAGTTCGAGGTCCAGCTGGTTGCCGGACACGCCGGCAAGAACGCTGCTGCCGGCCACTTCCCGCGGCCCGAACCTGACGTGGTCCCTGCGGAGAGACTCGATCTCCGGCACGGGCGAAAAGGCCAATTCACCGTCTGCATGAAGCGTCGCCACGCGCGGCAGGCTCATCACGCCGGCCCAGCCTGCCGCGACCATGGCCTCATCCGTCCGGCCCTCCTGCAGCCACCCGAACATCACGCGGCGGCCGGCGTCGTCGGCGAATGACTGGGGTGCGTAGAAGTACCTGCCTCCGTAATCCAGCCGGTGCAGTTGCCGCGGGGTGTAAGAGTCTCCCGCGTACTGCCCGGTCCAGTACAGCGGGTGCCGGGTGTCGCCGTTGTCCCAGGCGGAAAAGACCAGAACGTCGTCGGCCGGGCCACCGCTATCCCCCAGCACGCCGGAGCCGGCGCGGAACAGGTCCACGCACTCCCACATGGTGCCTTCCCAGTCCGTCGCCGCAGGATCGCCGGCGGACGCGTCGCCGATGTACAGCGGCCCGATGTAGTCCCAGGTCCGGAGGTCAGCCGACTCGTAGAGGAACGCCGTGCCGCCGCGGCCCCGGATGCCCGAGCCCACGAGCTGGCGCCAGCGGGAGCCCTCGCGCCACACGCAATGGTCCCGGTAGGCGGTGACGTCCACGCCGGCCGGCGGGGCGGCGATCACCGGGTTTTCCGGTGCTTTGGTCCAGGTGAGAAGGTCCGGCGAGCCGACGGCCACACAGGGAAGTTCGCGTTCACCGTTCCGGCCCGAATACACAAGGGTGGGCGTGCCGCCATCGTTCACCAGCACCCCGGACCAGCAGCCGTCAGCGTCCGGTCCGTCCGTGGGTTCCAGGGCGACTGGCTGATCCGTCCAGGTGACCAGGTCCGTGCTGGTGGCGTGGCCCCACAGGATGCGGTGGTGGAAGGCGCCCTCGGGGTTGTACTGGTAGAAGAGGTGGTAGGTGCCGTTCAACTGGCTGACCCCGTTGGGATCGTTGAGCCAGCCCGCAGGCGAGACGAAGTGGAAGCGCGGGCGGTGCGGGTCCGCTTCGGCGCGGATCACGAGTTCGTCCTGCGGCACGGTGGCCAGCGGATGGGTCAGGCCGGTCATGCGGAAACCACTTCTTCCAGCGGGTCGGCCGCCAACGCGTGGCCGGCGGCAGCGGCCGGCGGCCGGTACAGATGGCAGCGGACCCAGTGCCGGTGGGCAGGATCGCCTACCTGGTGCCGCACGGGTTCGGCGGCGGAGCACCGCTGCTGCGGGTCGCCGTCGTACGCGCACGACGCCGGTTCCATCACCGCCGCCCGCAGCTCGGCCCGCTCGGCGGGATCGTAGGATCCGGTGCGGGCAGGGTCCGGTACGGCCGATACCAGCAGGCGGGTGTAGGGGTGGGCCGGGTTCGCCAGGAGCTCCAGCGATTCGCCTTCTTCGACGAGTTCGCCGGCAAACATGACCGCGATCCGGTCCGCGAGGTAGCGCGCCGAGGCAAGGTCGTGGGTGATGTAGAGCATGGAAATGCCCTGCTCGTCCCGGAGCCGGCGCAGCAGGTTGAGGATGCCGATCCGGACCGAGACATCCAGCATGGAGGTGGGCTCATCGGCCAGGACCACCTCCGGTTCCACGGCCAAAGCCCGGGCGATGGCCACGCGCTGGCGCTGGCCGCCGGAGAGCTCATGCGGGTAGGAATTGAGCATGTCCGGGGTGAGTCCCACGGTGGTCATCAGTTCATCCAGCCTGGTCCGCAGCTGGTCCGGGGTCCCGGCTTTTCCGTGCAGGGTGAGGGAACGAGTCAGGAAGTGTTCGATCCGGTGGACCGGGTTCAGGGAACCGAAGGGGTCCTGGAACACCATTTGCACCTGTGCCCGGTATTCCTTGGATGCCTGGAACCGGTCCCGTTTCAGGACGTCGGCGCCGTCAAGCAGGATCTGGCCCGAGGTGGGCCGTTCCAGCCGCGCAATGCATCGGGCGAGGGTGCTCTTGCCGGAGCCTGACTCCCCCACGAGGGCCACGATTTCGCCCCTGCCGATGCTCAGGTCCACTCCGCCGAGGGCCCGTACGGCCGCGCGGGAGAACAGGCCGCCGCTGTGGAAAGCCTTGACCAGGCCCCGTACCTCAAGGGCCGGGACTTCATGGGCCGGTGTTTCGTTGTGCTTGCTCATGAGCTTGCTCCTTCCAGGGCAGGCTGGTTCCGGGCAGGCTGAGCCTGGGAAACCGGTGCCACGAAATGCCCGGAGGCTGCTTCCTCCAGGTCGGCGATGTTGCTGAACTTCACGCCGTCGGCCAGGCCGGTGAGCGGCACGCGCGGCCCCGTCAATGGTGGGAACGCTCCCATCAGCGCCTGCGTGTACGGGTGGCGCGGGGCGGTATGGATGTCCGTGG
>DATCVX010000196.1:0-4118 GCA_036566705.1 Arthrobacter sp.
CGCATCTTCTTCAGCGCTTCCTTGTGCTCGACGCCGAAGCGCTGTTCCTCGTCCACGATCACCAGGCCAAGGTCCTTGAACGCGAAGTCCTTGGACAGCAGCCGGTGCGTGCCGATGACAACGTCCACGGAGCCGCTCTTGACGCCCTCCACGGTCTCCTTGGACTCCTTGGCCCCCTGGAACCGTGACAGTGCCTTCACCCGCAGTGGGAAACCGGAGAAGCGCTCGGTGAAGGTCTCGTAGTGCTGCTGGGCGAGCAGGGTGGTGGGCACCAGGACTGCCACCTGCTTGCCGTCCTGGACCGCCTTGAACGCCGCGCGGACGGCGATCTCGGTCTTGCCGTAGCCCACGTCGCCGGAGACCAGGCGGTCCATGGGGATCTCCCGTTCCATGTCCGCTTTAACCTCGTTGATGGTGGTCAGCTGGTCCGGTGTCTCCACGTACGGGAAGGCTTCCTCCAGCTCTCGCTGCCACGGGGTGTCAGGGCCGAAGGCGTGGCCGCGGGACGCCATCCGGGCGGAGTACAGCCGGATCAGCTCGCCGGCGATCTCCTTGACAGCCTTGCGCGCCTTGGACTTGGTGCTGGCCCAGTCCGAGCCGCCCATCTTGCTGAGCACGGGAGTGTCACCGCCGACGTAGCGCGTCACCTGGTCCAGCTGGTCGGTAGGGACGAACAGCCGGTCGCCGGGGGCGCCGCGCTTGGAGGGGGCGTATTCGAGGACGAGGTATTCGCGGACGCCGTCCCCGCCGCCGGCCACCTTGCGCTGGATCAGCTCCACAAAACGGCCGATGCCGTGCTGTTCGTGGACCACGTGGTCGCCGCCCACGAGCTGCAGCGGGTCAACGGCGTTCCGCCGCTTGGACGGCATGCGGCGCATGTCCTTCGTGGACCCGGCGGAGGTCCGGCCCAGCAGGTCGGCCTCGGTCAGCAGGCCCAGTTTGAGGCTGTCCAGGACAAAACCTCGTCCGACGGCGGCAGTGGTCACCTCGATGATGCCCGCCTGGGGTTCCTGGTCAAGGGTGTCCACCCTGGCGCAGGGGATGTCGGCGTCATGGAACAGTTCCGCCAGGCGCTGCGCCGGTCCCGGCCCTTCGGTGGCCACCACGATGCGCCACTGGTCGCGGACGTGCGAGCCGATGAAGTCCATCATTTCGGCCACATCGCCCTGGTAGCCGCGCGGTTCCCGGGCGTGCAGGTTCAGGACGTCGATCTCCGGAAGCAGTTCCTCGTCGCTGGCCAGGGAGGTGATGGACCACCAGGACACGCTGTGCTCCAGGGCGGAGCTGCGGGTTTCAGCCAGGGAGCGGAAGCTGGCGGAATGCAGGGCGGCCGACGCCTGCGAGGTCAGATCCAGGGGCGCGGCTCCGCCGTCTGACGCCGTGGACCATGCCGCTTCCAGGAATTCCTCATTCGTGGCGGCGAGGTCGTGTGCGCGGGTGCGGACCTTCTCCGGTTCGATGACCACCGAGATGGAGCCGGCGGGCAGCTGGTCCACGAACGGGACCATCGCGTCCACGAGCACCGGCGCCAGGGATTCCATGCCTTCAACGGCGATGCCGCCGGCGATCTTCTCCAGCATGTCCGCGGCGGCGGGGAGTTGCGGTTTCAGGGTGGCCGCCCGCGACATAACCGAGGGCGTGATCAGGATTTCGCGGCAGGGCGGGGCGTGCAGGACGGTGGGGTGGTGCAGGCCCGGTGAGGACAGCGAGCGCTGGTCGGCGACGGCGAACCAGCGCATCTGGTCCACTTCGTCGCCGAAGAATTCCACCCGGATGGGGTGGTCCTCCGTCGGCGGGAAGACGTCGATGATTCCGCCGCGGACGGCAAACTCGCCACGGTGGGTCACCATGTCCACCCTCGCGTAGGCGGCGTCGGCGAGACGCCGCACAACGTCGGAGAACGGAATGTCCTGGCCCACCGTCAGGGTGACCGGCACCAGTTCACCCAGTCCGGCCACGATGGGCTGGACCACGGCGCGGACCGGTGCCACCACCACCCGCAGGGGTCCGGCAGTCGACGTTTCGGGGTGCGCCAGCCGCCGCAGGACCGAGAGCCTGCGGCCCACGGTGTCCGAACGCGGCGAGAGTCGCTCGTGCGGCAGGGTTTCCCAGCTGGGGAACTCGGCCACCGCGTCGGCCGGGAGGTAAGCGCGCAGGGCTGCCGTCAGGTCCTCCGCTTCGCGCCCCGTCGCGGTGACTGCCAGCACCACCGCCGGGATCCCGCCGTCGGGCGTTCCTTCCCCGGCGCCGGCTGAGGCCAGGCCGTCCGCCATCTCTGCCAGCAGGACCGCACGCAGGCCTGCCGGCGCGCTGATCTGGTAGTCCTGGCCGCGGACGTCGAAGCCCCTGGCCGCCTCTGCCTGGACCCGGGCGAAGGTCTGGTCCCCGGCCAGGACACGGCGCAGTCCGTCAAGCGACGGGCCGGGATGGGAGGTACCGGTGCGGGAGGCGCTCGGGCTCATGGCAGAAACTCCTGTGGTGTTCAACGGATCGCAGGCAACACGAAAGCCCGAAATTCGCTTCGAATCCCGGGTCATCCCAGCCTACCCCCGCGGCACGGGAGATTAGGCTTTCAGGACCAGGGCCGTCCGAACACCCCGCCACTCCGAATCGCAGTATGACAAGAAGGAGTCAACATGACCGGCACACCCGAGACATCCCAGCCCGGCGCAGCCAAAACTGTGCTCGTGACGGGCGCCACCGGCTACATCGGCGGCCGCCTGGTTCCGCGGCTCCTGGAGGCCGGCCACATTGTGAAGGTCCTGGTCCGGACACCGGCGAAGATCGCCGGCGTGCCGTGGCTCGGTGACGTTGAAGTGGTCCGGAGCAGCCTCGACGACGGCGACGCGCTGCAGGCTGCGCTGGCAGGCGTTGACGTGCTGTACTACCTGGTCCATTCCATGGCTGCCGGGGCCGGCTTCGAGTCCAAGGAAAAAGCCATGGCGGAGACTGCCGCCCGGGTGGCCGCCGACGCAGGGGTCAGCCGGATCGTCTACCTGGGCGGCCTGCACCCGTCCAACGTGGAGCTGTCCACCCACATGCGCTCCCGGGAGGCAGTGGGCAAGGTGTTCCTGGACAGCCCCGTGGACGCCGTGGTTTTCCAGGCCGGCGTGGTGATCGGTTCCGGATCCGCGTCGTTCGAGATGATCCGGCACCTGTCCGAAGCGCTCCCGCTGATGCCGGCGCCGAGCTGGGTCCGCAACAGGATCGAAGCCATCGCCGTCCGGGACGTGCTGCATTACCTCGTGGCCGCCGCGTCCCTGCAGGGACAGATCAACCGCACCTTCGACATCGGCTGCCGGCAGGTGCTCAGCTACGCGGGCATGATGAAGGAGTACGCCGCCGAAGCCGGACTGCCGCACCGCCTGGTGCTCGCCCTGCCCATCCCCGCCCCCAAGCTCGCCGGCATGTGGGTGGCCCTGACCACTCCCATTCCGCTGTCCATGTCGCTGCCGCTTGTCCAGTCTCTGCAGCACGACGCCGTCTCCCGGGAGCACGACATCGATTCGTTCATTCCCGTGCCTGAAGGAGGCCTGACTCCCTACCGGCGGGCAGTGGCACTGGCCCTGGGCAAGGAGCGTGACGGCCAGGTGGAGACCACCTGGGCCAGTGCCGGGGCCGACGCCGATCCCCTGCCCAGTGATCCGGACTGGGCCGGCCACACGGTTTTCGTGGACGAGCGGACCTTCCATGGCGACGTCGATCCCGCCCACGTCTGGACGATCATCGAGGGCATCGGAGGCCGGAACGGCTGGTACTCGCTGCCGCTGGCATGGCAGGTGCGGGGCTGGCTGGACAAGCTCACCGGCGGCGCCGGGCTCCTGCGGGGACGCCGGCACCCCGGCAACCTGGCATCCGGCGAAGTGGTGGACTGGTGGCGCGTGGAACGGATTGAGCGCGGAAAACTGCTGCGCCTGCGCGCCGAGATGCGCGCCCCCGGACGCGCCTGGCTGGAGCTGTCCGTCGAGCCGGACGGCACGGGCAGCCGCTACCGGCAGCGGGCCATTTTCTTTCCGAAGGGCCTCAGCGGAAGGCTCTACTGGCTGGCCGTTTTGCCCTTTCACAGCCTCATATTTCCGGCGATGTCGCGCAATATCACAGCCGCCGCCCAGAAACTA
>DATCVX010000197.1:0-5121 GCA_036566705.1 Arthrobacter sp.
CAGGAACGGCTCCGCCTCGTAGAGCACGCGCTCGTCGCGCGAAATCACGGTGGTGAGCGCCGCCGTCGGATCATCAAAGCTCAGCAGGCGGGTTTCGCTGTACTCGGAGCAGCCGATGCCCAGCACGAGGTAACGCCTGTCGGAGGAGAGCTCAAAGCCCAGCCACATGGCGACGTCGTCCTCCTGGTAAATCACCTCATCGTCGGTGACCGGCGTGCCCAGGACGTGGGCCTTGACCTGGTAGGGGCGCCAGGAATCGTCCACCACGGTGTAGAAGAGGCGTGTGCCGTCGGGGGAGAAGCTGACGCCGTAGAAGATGTTCTCGATGACGTCCGGCAGGAGCTCGCCCGTGCGGAGGTCCTTGATGCGGAGGGTGAAGCGTTCGTCGCCGGCGTTGTCAACGGCGTAGGCGTAGAGGTTGCCGTCCACGGTGACTGCGGAGCCGCCCACGGAGAAGAACGGCTTGCCTTCGGCTTCGATGTTGCCGTCCAGCAGCACTTCCTCGCCGGGGATTTCGACGCCGGCCTCCACCGCCGGGGGAGTCCAGTCGGCCACGGGGTTGCCGGTGTCCCGGGCGCGGACGCGGCACTGGATGCCGTATTCCTTGCCCTCAACCGAGCGGCTGAAGTACCACCAGCCGTCCTTGCGGTTAGGGACAGACAAGTCTGTCTCCTGGGTGCGGCCCTTGATTTCCTGGAAGATGGCCTCCCGCAGCGGCTCCTGGTGCGCGGTGACGGCCTCCTGGTACGCGTTCTCGGCCTTGAGGTGCTCAACCACCTCGGGGGATTCCTTCTCGCGCAGCCACTCGTAGTTGTCCACGAAGGTGTCGCCGTGGTGCGTCCGCTCGTGCGGCACCTTCCTGGCGACCGGCGGCGTGAGGGAAGAGGTTGCGGAATCCTGCAGAGGAGTCTGGGTCATTCCTTCAATATATAGACCCCTGCGGCCTAGCGGGCGGGCCGTTCGCTACCGGGGGAGAACCGCCCGCCGGCCCAGACGCTCTCTCACTTGATGCGGTTTTTCAGCGACCCTCTATCACTTCCTGCAGGTTTCGGGGCGATGCTCTCTCACTTCCTGCAGGCGGATGGCCGCACCTACACATCAGTCGCCGTGGAGAGAGCGTTTGGAAAATGCCTGCAGGTGGTGAGAGAGCGTTTGGAAAATCCTTGCAGGAAGTGAGAGAGCGTCGGGGAGGGTGGCGGGCGTATCCTGATCACGCAAAGGCAACCAGCCGCGCATGACCACGCCTGAAAGGGGAAGTTCATGACCATCCCGCCAGTGCACGAACCCGAGCCGTTCCCGCCGGAACCCGGCCCCGATCCCATGAACCCCGATCCCACCATCCCCGGACACCCGGGCCCCGCCAGGCCGAGTCCGGTGCCGATTCCGGAACCACCCGGACCCCTGCCAGTGCCGGACCCGGGGCCTGAGCCGCTGCGCCCCGATCCCACCCGGAGCTAAGTTACCCGCCGGAACCCCTTGTATTGGGTCTCGAACCAGTGCTAAAACGGCAATACCGGGAGGATCCGAACGCGTTGTTTATCTGCCTCTCCAGGGCGGTTTGCCACTAAGGAACGCCACAGCGCCAGATAGCGCATCGGCAGTTGCGGGTGATCCCCTCCGATACGATGGCCCCCGGCTTTGTCGGGGGCCATCCCCACGTGAGGCAAGGGCCTCAACAGTACGTTGGCGCTTAACGGGCGGGACGTCAGGTGGCTAGCTCGAGCATCAGAGCTGGCAGCTCGTCGGCCAGTTCGCGGGCCAGGAAGCCCAACGGACCCAGCCTGCTGGCAAGCCGGTCCGCCGCAGCCGCGTGAAGGTGGCTGCCCCAGCAGGCAGCCTGGGCGTCGCTGGTACCCCGGGCGCGGAGCCCGGCGATGGCGCCGGCCAGGACGTCTCCGCTGCCGGACGTCCCCAGCCCGCCGTAGCCGGTGGTGATCTCCCATAGTTCGGGACCGTCGAAGGCCTCGCCATCGGACGGCCTGGCAGCAGGCCGGGCCACAAAACCCTGGCAGCTGACTACGGCCTGGTACCGCGCCGCAATGGCCGCCACCGCGCACTCGAGCTGGCCAATCTCCTTGCCTAGAAGGATCTCGGCCTCCTGCGGGTTGGGTGTCAGGATGAGCCGGCCCCGCCAGGGATCCAGCGAATCCTCGAACCGGGGAAGGCAGCCCAGGGTGTAGGCGTCCAGGATGATGGTCGCGTCGCCCGTCACTGATCCGCGGCCGGTGACGCCGTCGGAGTCGAGCTCCAGCAGGGCACGCAGGAGCGTCCCGGTGAGATCGATGTCGTCCAGCCCCGGGCCGATCAGTACTGCGTCGGCGCTCCCAAGTTCGGACAGGATGGGCTCCAGCCCGGATCCCAGGACGGACCCGTCCGCCGTTTCCGGAAGCCCGATCACGCCGGCTTCCGGGAGGCTCACGGCCAGATGCATGGCCACCGATTCGGCCACTGCCAGGGTCAACCTGCCGGCCCCTGCCCGGAGCGCAGCGGTGCCGGCCAGCATGGCGGCGCCCGGGGTGGTCCGGGCGCCGCCGATCACCATTACGGCGCCGCGCGAATACTTGTCCTCACCCGCGGGCGGCAGCGGCCAGGAGCGCAGCAGCGACGGCGTGACGGGCGTCGCCCGGGAACCGTTCACTGGCGGACCGGCCTGCGAAGCCCGACGGCCCGGCCCCCTGCCGAGGCCCTGCCCCTCACCGGCGCGGGTGGACACTGGCATCCCCGGCGTGTTCGGTGACTTCGACGCCCTGGGCCGTTAGATGGTCCGCCACGTTGAAGCTCTCCAGTGTCCACGGGCCCTGGCCGGCGGGGCGCACATAGCGGGTGATGGACGCGTTCCGGACCGACGTGCCCGCGGCCAGGTCCAGGATTTCCGCCTCACTCATGCCTTCCAGGATGTACCGGACCAGGAGCACCACGGCATCGTGGCAGACCAGCATCACCCGGTGCCCGCTGCCCAGGTTGTTCAGTTCACCCAGGACGGAGCGGAGCCGCAGCACCACGTCGGCCCAGGATTCGCCGCCGGGCGGCCGATAGTAGAACTTGCCCAGCCAGAGCCGCCGTTCGGCTTCGTCGGGATGCCACCTGTCCACGCCGCGGCGGGTGAGCATGTCCAGGATGCCGAGTTCACGGTCCCGGAGCCGCTCGTCCGTGCGGACTTTGACCGGCCAGCCCGCGGTTTCCACGGCGATTTCCGCCGTCTGCCGGGCGCGGGCGTAGGGGGAGGCCACCACGGCGTCTGCACGGAGCTCCTTAGCGACGGCCGACAGCGCGTTGCCCAGGGCAAGTGCCTGGTCCTGGCCGGTGGCGGAGAGCCCGACGTCGGCGTCCCGGGCCGGCACCTCAATGATGTCGGCGCCGGCCTTGTCGGCCAGGGTCGCGGCCACGTTGCCCTGGCTCTCGCCGTGGCGGACCAGGATGAGCTCCACCGCGCCGGCCTCCCGCACCGCCTGTGTCATTCCGCTGTTATCCACCGTTCATCACCATCCGCCCTGTGCCGCACGCTGACCGCCGGATGCGGAAGCAAGAGACCTCACTAGCGGCGTACCCACTTTTGGTGCTGAATAACGCCTCCGTACAGCAACGCGGGGTCACTTCCGGCCCGATAACCTCGGATTATCGGGCGGGAAGTGACCCCGCGTTGCTTGGAACCCGGGGGCTCCGCGTTGCTTGGAACCCCGGGGGCTCCGCAGCTGCTACCTCTCGGGGGTCAACACCTTGGAGAACACCACGGCGCCGTTGGCGTTGCGGAGGCTGGCGGTGAACGTATCGTCCCCGCCCAGCTGGACGTGGCCGAAGAACTGGTTGTCGCCCTCGCGCGGTGATTCGCCGGGGAACCGGCCTGCCTTGGAAAACACCACTTCCGGGCCGAAGGTCCCGTCCATCGCGTTGGGACCGAACGATCCGGCTGCGATGGGTCCTGCCACGAACTCCCAGAACGGGTCGAAATCGGTGAAGGCCGCACGCTCGGGGGAGTAGCGGTGGGCGGCGCAGTAGTGCACGTCGGCGGTCAGCCACACGACGTTCCTGACCCGGTTCCGCTTGAACGCGCTGAGCACCCCGGCGATTTCGAGTTCGCGGCCCAGCGGCGCGCCGGGATCCCGGTTGGCCAGGCTTTCCTGGTTCACGGCGCCGTCCGGGACGATGATGCCCAGCGGCAGGTCCGCGGCAATGACCTTCCATGTGGCCCTGGAATTGGAGACTTCGCGGATCAGCCAGTCAACCTGCTCCTGGCCCAAGATGGATGTGGAGTAGGGCTCTTTGCCGTCCGTGTTGGGCGACTTGAAGGTGCGCATGTCCAGGCAGAAGATGTCCAGCTGCGGACCACGGGAGATCTTCCGGTAGATGCGCGCGGGCTGGTACTGCCCGGCGTCGTCGAATGTTCCCGGCCGCCACAGCGCCGAACTGTCGGCGATGGGCATGTTCTCCTGCCACGCCTGCCGGCCCCGAGCCGCGAGGGTGTTGACGTCCCGGACGGTGTAGCGCGGGTCGTCGAGGATCTCGCCGGGGTACCAGTTGTTGGTGGTTTCGTGGTCATCCCAGTTGGCGATTACGGGGACATCGGCGAACATTGCGCGCATGTTGGCGTCCAGGGAGTTGTAGCGGTGCCGGCCGCGGTATTCGGTGAGGGTTTCGGCCACCTTGGACACCTCCTCCGTGACCAGGTTGCGCCACACCTGCCCGTCCTTCTCCACCACCGTTTCGGCGATGGGGCCGTCGGCGTACACGGTGTCGCCGGAGTGGATGAAGAAGTCCGGCCGGGTGTTGTGCATGGCCCGGTAGCCGCGCATCCCGCCGATTTCCTCGTTGATGCCCCAGCCCTGCCCGGAGGTGTCGCCGGTCCACACAAAGCTTTGGGCGGACGACGCCGGGAGGTCACCGCCGGTGCGTCCCTCGCCGTTGGTGCTCCCGGCGTCGGGGGCCGTGCGGAAGGTTCCGCTGACGGTCTCACCGGCCGCGCCGCCGTCGTCCTCGAAGCTGATGTCCAGCGCGAAGCGGGTGTTGGCGGGGAGATGGCCGGCGTGGATCTTGGCCGTGAAGTCGGACGCCTGGGTGGCCCGCGGGCCGCGGAGGGTGCGTTCGAAGGCGCCCCGGCCGCCCAGCAGGGTGCCGCCGTCGTCC
>DATCVX010000198.1:0-1952 GCA_036566705.1 Arthrobacter sp.
GAACTGGCCGTGGGCCTCATCCTGGTGGGCTGCGCACCGTCCGGCACCGCTTCCAACGTGATGGCGTTCCTTGCCAAGGGCGATGTGGCGCTGTCCGTCGCAGTGGCCTCAGTCTCCACGCTCATCGCGCCCATTGTCACGCCGCTGCTGGTGCTGTTCCTGGCCGGCTCCTACCTGCAGATCGACGCCGGCGCCATGGTGGGCGACATCGTCAAGACCGTGCTGCTGCCCGTCGTCGCCGGCCTCCTCGCACGTCTTTTCCTCAAGAAGCTCGTCGCGAGGGTGCTCCCGGCACTTCCCTGGGCGTCCGCCGTCGTGATTTCCCTGATCGTGGCCATCGTGGTGGCCGGCAGTTCCAGCAAGATCGTTGCGGCCGGCGGCATTGTGTTCCTGGCCGTGGTGCTGCACAACGGCTTTGGCCTGGGCCTTGGCTACCTGGCGGGGAAGGTGGGCCGGCTGGATGACAAGGCACGCCGCGCCCTCGCATTCGAGGTGGGCATGCAGAACTCGGGACTGGCGGCCACGCTGGCCACCGCCCACTTCTCACCCCTGGCAGCGCTGCCGTCCGCCGTGTTCTCGCTGTGGCACAACATCTCCGGCGCGATCGTCGCGGCCTGGCTGGCCCGGCGCCCGCTACAGGACGCGTAAACGCCTGAAGCGGGACGTGCCCGGCCGGCACGGGTCAGCAGAACGCGAGGGACCCGTCGGGCCTGGTGGGCAGCTGGCGCTCCCAATGGATGTAGTCATCCTCGGTGAGGGCGGCCTCGTCGATCTCGATTCCCCAGCCGGGCCGGTCAGGCCGAAGTTCGAGGTGGCCGTCCACGGGAAGGTACGGGTCGGGGCACCAGGTGGTTTCCTCGAGCTTGTACTCGAGGATGGAGAAGTTGCTGCAGGCTGCCGCGAAGTGAAGATTGTGGGCAACCGCCAGCGGACCCATCGGGTTGTGCGGCGCCACCGTGGTGAAATGGGCCTCGGCGATGGTGGCGATTCTGCGCATCTGGGAGATTCCGCCCACCACGCAGATGTCCGGCTGGACGATGTCGGCTCCGCCGCCGGAGAGCAAGCTGAGGAACTCGTTGGCCGAGTAGAGGCTTTCGCCGGTGGCAAGGGGTACCTGGAGTTCGGCGCGCAGCCGGTGCCAGGCGGGAAAGTACTCGGGCCGGATGGGTTCTTCGAAGAACAGCGGCTGGTATGGGGCGAGTGCGTTGCCCAGCTGGACGGCCTGGAAGGGCTCGAAAATCTTGGCGTGGGCATCAAAGGCAAAGTCCCAGGCATCGGGGCAGGCTTCCCTGACCGCCCCGAAATATTCTGCGGTCTCGGACACAACGAGTCCCCACCGCCGGTTGTGGATGTCACCGCGGAAGGGGCTCAGCTTGAACGCCGTGAAGCCGTAGCGTTCGTTCAGCTCCTCGGTCACGGCCCGGCACTCGGCCGGGTCAGGTGCGGAGTAGACACCGGCGTAGACGGAAACCCTGTCGCGCACGGTACCGCCCAGGAGGCTGTACACCGGCACGTCGAGCGCTTTGGCCGCAATGTCCCACAGCGCGTGGTCAATGGCAGAGATCGCGGCCAGGCCAATCGCGCCCTGGGGGAAGCGCGCCTTGCGGATCAGTTTTTGGGTCACGTACTCCACGCGGCGCGGATCGCCGCCTTTAACCTGCTCAAACAGGTAGTCAAGCACCGGAACCAGGGCCCAGTCCGGGCCGTGGTTGTACGCCTCGCCCCAGCCTGAGATGCCTCCGTCCGTGTCCACCCGCAAGAGCAGCCTCGGCCGGTTGCCGACGCGCTGCATGAACGTCTTGAACCCGGTGATCTTCATGCGCTCACTGCCGTCCCGGCGCGGGTGCCCGCAGCCGCCGGGAAGAGGTCATGGACAGTGCTCCAGTCCGCCAGGATCACGGCGATCTCCGCACGGGCGTCGTCATCGAGCTCGTGGCTGGGCGGCCTGATGG
>DATCVX010000199.1:0-11524 GCA_036566705.1 Arthrobacter sp.
TTGTATGCAGGATCTACGGCTTGTAGGCGTACACGACGACGGGGTGCATCTCCTGTTGAGCGGTGCCGGCGGCGAGATGTTCCAGCTGCCGATCGATGAAGCGCTGCGTGCGGCCAGCCGGTCTTCGGCGAAGGCCGCGTCCGGCGTGCCCCCCGTTGCCATGTCCCCGCGGGATATCCAGGCGAGGATCCGCAGCGGTGCCACCGCCGCGGAGGTGGCAGAGCTGTCCGGACTGCCCCTGGCCAAGGTCGAACGGTATGAGGGGCCGGTGCTCGCTGAGCGCGAGTACGTGGCCCGGCAGGCCCGGAAGATCGAGGTGGCGTCCCCTTCGCCCGGCCACGATGCTTACCGTTCCGCTTTCGGCGACAACCCGGCGTCGCTCGACGACATGGTCTCGCACAGGCTTCGGGCCCACGGCATCGAACCGTCCTCCGTCGACTGGGACTCGTGGCGGCGTCCCGATGGCAGCTGGACTGTGGCTGCCCGTTTCGAAGCGAAGAAGGACGGCACGGCAGGCATCGGTGAGGAACCGCCGGCCCTGTGGACCTTCAGCCCTGCCCGCAAGTCGCTGCAGAACGCCAACCGCTGGGCGCAGCAGCTTAGCGAACTCGAACCCCTGGATGGCCTTGTTCCCGCACGGCGGCTGACCGCCGTCTCGGACCGGCCTTTTGATTTTGAGACCGACGCCGAAGCGGCAGCCCGCCACTCCTCCGGCCCGCATACCGGACCGCATGCCATCCAGCCGGCTGGCAAGGACGCCGACGGCCTGCTGGACATGCTCCGTTCACGGCGGGGCCAGCGGCTGGGTGTGGACGAGGACGCCGATGACGCCCTCGCGCTGCTTCTCACGCACGGCGTACCGGCAGCCCATCCGAGGCCTTCCGAGGTCCAGCCCGGGCCGGAGCAACAGGATGCGGTTCCCGCCGGTCCCGGTTCCGAGCCGGACGCCCCGGCGGCGCAGGCTGATCCCCTCACCCGCAGGCGTGACGCCAGGCCGTCCATGCTGTCCCGGCTGAGCCTCATTCCTTTGCACAAGGAAGACGACGACGATGACGTCCTGAAGCTGCACGACGGCGTGAGCACCGAAACACGGGAAGTCACCATTGTGGCGTCCCCGCCCCGCCCGGCCGGACAGAGCGCTCCCGCTGCCGTCCCGTCGAAGGAGCACACAGGTGCCAGTTTTGGCCTTGAGGAGCTACTCGGGGGCCGGAACCTGCGGCGCCCCAATGACGAATCTGCTCCGGCCGCGCGTGCTGACCGTGATGCCGACGTGCCGGAACGGCAGCCGTCCAAGCCGAAGCGTTCCAGCATCCCGACCTGGGACGAGATCGTGTTCGGGACCAGGGGCGACTAGCCTGCTGTTCCGCCTGAACCGCGCCACAGGCAGGCGTCCGTCTCGAACGGCAACAGCTGGTCCTGCTGGGCCATGATGTGGGCGCCGTGCGCGGTGACCCGCCGCATGTAGTGGCGGCGGCAAAGGGTTTCGTAGCCCACCACCGGAAGCTGGCCTTCAGGGCCGGCCGCCGCGGGGTCACTGGCCATGTCCACGTCGCCCACCACCACCTGGGCGCCTTCCATGACCATCACACCGTCCACGGTGCGTGCGTTGTGGGTGGCCCGCCGGCCGCACCAGCACAGTGCCTCCACCTGGAGGACCTGGACCCGGTCGGCGAGTTCGACCAGCCGTTGGGACCCAGGGAAAAGCCTCGTGCGGAAGTCCGCGGTGATCCCGAACGCAAAAACGTCGACGTCGATCTCGTCCACGAGCCGCGCCAGCTGCTCCACCTGGACGGGCGAATAGAACTGCGCTTCGTCGCAGATCAGGTAGTCCACGCGCTGGCCGCGGGTGCGCCGGGCCACCACTTCATCCCAGAAGTCAGTACCGTCCGTGACCTCCACGGCGTCGGTTTCCAGCCCAAGCCGGCTGGAAATCCGGGAGCCGCCGGCGCGGTCGTTCCGGCTGAACCGGATCCCGCCGCGTCCGCGGGCCCGGTGGTTGTAGTCCATCTGCAGGGCCAGCGTGGACTTGCCACAGTCCATGGTCCCGGAGAAAAACACCAGCTCAGCCACGTCCGGCCTTCCGGCCTTCCGCGGTGAAACACAGCAGCGGGACTTCCCGTTCGGCTTTGGTCAGCGAGCCGTGCTGGCCAACTACCTCCATTGCGGTCGGGCGCACCCGTCGCTTGTCGTAAAGCGCCAGGGCGTCCCGCGCCGCGATCATTACGTCGCCGATCCGGGGCCCGACGGCGGGACGCAAGGCCCCGAACAGCCCGCCGGCCACCGCCTCTTCCCGGGTGAACGCCCAGATCCTGTCGCCGAATCGGTTCCGCCAGGCATCCAGCAGCCGGTCCCGTCCGGCGTCGTCGGCGGCCTCCTCAAGGTAGAGGTGCACCATCCTGGGCTCGCCTGCGGTGTGCCGCACGCCGGCGATGAGGGCGGGATCGGCCGCGTAGTCGATCCGCTGCGGCGTCGGCACGTCAAGCATGCCGTGGTCCGCGGTGAGCAGCACCGTGGTTCCGGCCGGAAGGGAGGCGTTGAGGCGCTTGATGGTGGCGTCCAGCTCCTCGAGCTGGTGTTCCCATTGCTCCGACTGGCATCCGTACCGGTGTCCGGCCTTGTCCAGTTCGTTCACGTAGAAGTACATCAGCGCCGGCCCGGCGGCAGCCATGGCTTCGGCGGCGGCGCCCGTGCGGGCATGCGAGGTAGTGCCCGAGATGAAGCGGCCGCCACGGAGGGCAGCCTGGGTCATGGGCGAGTTGCCGAACTGCGGCAGGCTGATCGTGGTCACGTCGACGGATGCGGCGGCCCGTTCGAACACCGTGGGGAACGGCTGCCAGGTGAGCGGGTCAACGCCTGCGTCCCAGTTGCCGAGCATGTTGACCACTTTGTCCTGGTCCGGATCCAGGACGTCGTAGCCCACCATTCCGTGCTGGCCAGGTGCCAGCCCGGTCCCGAAGCTGGCGAGGGCCGCGGCAGTGGTGGACGGGAAGGTGGAGTCCAGCCAGACGGGAATGTTGCCCTGCCCGTTGTTCATGACGGACCGCAGGAACGGGGTGTGCGCGGACTTCTGCTTCAGCAGGTTCCGGCCGAGTCCGTCCGCCAGGACCACGCAGACCCGTGACGACGGCGGCAGCCCCAGTGTGTTGGTGAAACCATCCACGCCCAGGCTTGCGGCGGCGCTGGTGAGCACGTCCGCGATGGAGCGCTGGCCGAAGGCAGGCGGGTGCGGCAGGGTGGCCGTGCCGGCCCGTTCGGCCGGAGATGCTTCGGCCACAGATGCCGGGACTGCGGTTTTTCCGTGGTCCGGCATCAGCGTTGCTGGTGTCCGCGGCTGAGGCGGTTTCCGAAGACGCCGGCGCGCGGGCGGGGCTGCATGGACTGTGCGCCGTGCAGGACCGGCGAGGTGGATCCTGTGTTGACGGCACGCAAAGCACGGGCGAAGAGCTTGGCGTCCTGGACGGCCTGGAGACCGTCGGCTTCCGCGCTGATCCGCAGCACGATGTCCTCCTGGGCGATCGTGCCGCTGTAGCCATGATCCGCTTCACACTGCGGATCCCCGCAGCTGGCCGGGCCCATGTCCAGCCGCTGGCCGCCGGACCAGGCGATGGCCAGCGTCAATTCGCGCACCGGGTCCGAGGGCTTGTAGTTCTGCGGCTGGGCGTACATGTAGCTGAGGACCACGGACCGGATCTGCGCCACGGGAACGGACTCGGTGGAGATCTGGGCCACGATCTGTTCGCCGGCTTCATCGAGCTGCTGGTCGTCCACGTGTGTGATTACCAGCATGTCCGAGGTGAGCACCAGGACCGTGATGTGGCGCCGCACCTCTGCCCGGTCAAAGTGCGTCTCAAGGTGGACCAGGTGGGCGACGCAGTCGCGGCCGTCCAGGGCGTCGTCGACGACGTCAGCCACCAGCCGGGGGTAGAAGCCTGCCTTTTGGAGGGCACCGTCAAGGCTCTGGCCCTGCGCGCTGTGGCTGTGTGAGCTGTGGGTCGGGTGGCCTGGTTGTCATTGCCGGGCGTTTGAGGCGTCGACGTGGGAGGCTGTGAGCTCATTTCCCCATTTTCACAGATCGGCCGGGGACTTGCTAACTGCGGCTACCCCAGCATGGCCCGGCGGGCGCTGTCCGTCCGCTGGGCTGCGTTCCCGATTCGAACGTCCGCGGCGAGGATGGCAATTCCCTGCGGCCCGCAGAGCACGGGGTTGAATTCGACGAGGGCAATCTCGGGATGGTTGTCCTTCATCCAGGCGAGCCGCCCGGCAAGTTCCTCCAGCGCCGCCACGTCCACGGCGGGCAGGCCCTGGTATCCGAAGAGCTTGCGGGCGGCCCGCGGGCTCCGGATGAAGTCCTTGACGTCGGCTGCGGACAGTGGCGGCGTGCGGTGGGCCCAGTCGTCCAGCAGGTTGACGGCGTCTCCGGCCAGGCCGAACGAGACGACGGGGCCCAGCAGCGGGTCTTCGATGGCCCGGAAGGTGCAGGCCTGACCTACCGGGGCCATGGACTGCACCTCCAGCGACGCGGACCCGTAGGATGCCAGCGAGCGCCGCATCTGCACGATGTTGTGGCGCAGCGATTCGGCGTCCTCGATGTCCAGGCGCACGCCGCCCAGGTCCAGGCGGTGCCTGAGGGCCGGGTCGGTGGTTTTGAGGGCGACGGGCCATCCCAGCGCCTGGGCCGCGTCGACGGCCTGGTCAGCGGTTTCGAAACCGACCGAGGGCAGGACCCTGATCCCGTAATACCCCAGGAGCGAGGAGGCCGCGGCCTGGTCAAGCTGTTTGAGCTGCTCGCCGTGGACGTCCGCGAGGAGCAGTTCCAGGCGGGCCCGGGCGCCGTCGGGGTCGCATCCGACAGGCTCCACAAAGTGGCCGTGGTCCCGCGCGACCCATTCGGCGTAACGGACCACGGCTGCGAGCGCCGCCACGGCTGCTCCGGGGTTGGAAAAGCACGGAATGGCCGGCGCCTCGCCCACCATTCCTTCCACGTAGATGGAGGGGTCAAGGATGCCGGTGAACGCAGCCACCACGGGTTTGCCTGCTTCCGCGGCACATTCGGCCAGGACTCCGGCGATGTTTTCCACGGTGAGGCCGCGCGCCGGGAGCAGGGCGGCCACGACGGCGTGCACGTGCTCGGAGGCCAGGGTGTCCTGGAGGCTGCGCCGGAGGGCCGGCAGCGCGAGCGACATGCCGGCGTCGAGGTCCAGGCCGGTGACCATGGAACCCACGCCCAGGCCATGGGCCAGGGCACTGTCCGCCACGACTTTGGCCAGGGCCTGCGAGTTGCTGAGGATGGCCAGTTCAGGGCCTGCCGGCAGCGGCTGCCCCGCCACGATCTGGGCCACGTCCATGAGCTGTTCGATGGTTTCGACCCTGATGACCCCTGACTGGCGCATCATGGCATCGAGGGCACCGGCGGGCGCCTGGGTGGTGCGGACGGCATGCCCGGGCGGCAGGCGCAGGCCCATCGACTCGGACTTGGCCACGATCACCGGCTTGGTGCGCGCCAGCCGCCGGGCGAGGCGGGAGAATTTGCGGGGGTTCCCGATCGATTCCAGGTAGAGCGCCACCGCGGAGGTGTCGGCGTCGTCTTCCCAGAACTGCATCATGTCGTTTCCGGAGACGTCCGCCCTGTTGCCTGCCGAGAGGAAGGTGGAGAGCCCCATCCGGCGCCTGCTGGACGCGGCGTAGAGGGATACACCGATGGCGGCCGACTGGCTGAAGAGGCCCAGGCCGCCCCGCCGCGGCAGGGTGGGCGCCATGGAGGCGTTCAGCGATACGTCCGGGTGGGTGTTGACGACGCCCAGCGAGGCCGGGCCGATGACGCGCATCCCGTTGGCCCGGGCCTTGCGGACCAGGTCGCGCTGGCGGGCGAGGCCGCGTTCGCCGTCGTCCGCGAAGCCTGCGGAGGCGACCACCACCCCCTTGACGCCGGCGGCGGCACAGTCGTCCACCACAGTGGAGACTTCCTCGTACGGGACCGCGATGACCGCAAGCTGCACCGGACCGGGGACCTCGGCGAGGCGGCCGAACGACAGCATTCCGGCGAGCTCCAACGCCTCTGGGTTGATGGCGTACACGGGCCCGGTGAAGCCGCCTTCGATGATGTGCTCCAGCAGCTGGTAGCCCACGGTCCCCCACTTGCGGCTTGCCCCGATCACGGCAATGGACGACGGCGCCAGCAGGTCCCGCACGCTCCTCGCCTCGGCGCGGTGCTCGCGGGACTCCATCACCGCACGGGATTTGTCCGTGGGACCGATGTTGAATTCGAGGCTGACCACGCCGTCGTCGAAATGGCGTTTGACGTCGTACCCGGCGTCGGAGAAGACCATCAGCATTTTCCGGTTCTCCGGCAGCACCTCGGCGCTGAACCGGCGGATCCCGTGTTCCTGGGCGGCTGCCGCGAGATGTTCCAGCAGGATCGAGCCGATGCCCCGGCCCTGGTGCGCATCCGCGATGTTGAAGGCGACCTCGGCCTCGGTGGGGTCATCGAGCCGGTCATAGCGTCCGATCCCGATGATCTCGCCGCCGATGGTGATCACGAACGCCACCCGGTCCTTGTAGTCCACCTCCGTGAAGCGCTTGAGCTCCTTGCTGGAGAGCCTGGCCTTGAAGGCGAAGAACCGCATGTAGATGGAGTCCTGTGACTGCCGCATGTGGAAGGCCTGCACGGCGTCGGCGTCGTCGGGGTGGATGGGCCTCAGATGCGCTGTTCCGCCGTCCCGCAGGACGACATCGGCTTCCCAATATTCCGGATATACGCCGTCCCCGGGCTGATCCACCATAGGCTTAGCCTAGCCAAAAACTCCCGCCGCACACCCCGGTGCGGCCAATCAGTGCAAAGACCAGTACCCCAGAAGGATTTACCAGCCCCATGGCCCGCCGCCAAAGCCCAGCCCCCGCAGTGGATTCCAGCCCCTTCACCGAGAACATCGTGGATATCGATGTCACGTCCGAGATGGAAGGCTCCTTCCTGGAGTACGCCTATTCGGTGATCTACTCCCGGGCCCTGCCTGACGCCCGTGACGGCCTCAAGCCGGTGCAGCGCCGGATCCTGTACATGATGAGCGAGATGGGCCTGCGGCCGGACCGCGGCCACGTCAAGAGCGCCCGCGTGGTGGGCGAGGTCATGGGAAAGCTGCACCCCCACGGCGATACCGCCATCTACGACGCCATGGTGCGCATGGCCCAGGACTTTTCGCTGCGGCTCCCCCTGATCGACGGGCACGGCAACTTCGGCTCGCTCGACGACGGCCCGGCAGCCCCGCGGTACACGGAGGCCCGGCTCGCGGCGGCGGCCCTGACCCTCACGGACCACCTCGACGAAGACGTGGTGGATTTCGTCCCCAACTACGACAACCAGCTGACCCAGCCGGACGTCCTTCCGGCGGCGTTCCCCAACCTGCTCGTCAACGGTGCCACCGGCATCGCGGTGGGCATGGCCACGAACATGGCCCCGCACAACCTGGTGGAGGTCATCTCAGCGGCGCGGCACCTGATCGCCCACCCTGACGCCACGCTGGATGACCTGATGCGCTTTGTCCCCGGCCCGGACCTGCCCACCGGCGGCCGGATCGTGGGCCTGGACGGCATCCGGGACGCTTACGCCACCGGCCGCGGCTCGTTCAAGACCCGCGCCAAGGTGGAGGTCGAGCAGCTGTCGGCCCGCCGCACCGGCCTGGTGGTCACCGAACTGCCCTACATGGTGGGCCCGGAAAAGGTGATCGAGAAGATCAAGGACGCCGTCAACGGCAAGAAGCTGACAGGCATCAGCGACATCGTTGACCTGACCGACCGCAAGCACGGGCTGCGCCTGGTCATCGAACTGAAGAACGGGTTCAACCCCAACGCCGTACTGCAGCAGCTGTACCGCTACTCCCCGATGGAAGACTCCTTCGGCATCAACAACGTGACCCTGGTGGACGGCCAGCCGCAGACCCTGGGGCTCGTGGCGCTGCTCACCGTGTACGTCGGCCACCGCATCGACGTCGTCCGCCGCCGCACCGCGTTCCGGCTCGGCAAGAAGAAAGACCGCCTGCACCTGGTGGAGGGCCTGCTGGTGGCCATCGTGGACATCGACGAGGTCATCCAGATCATCCGCTCCTCCGACGAGGCTGCGGCCGCCCGGGTCCGGCTGATGTCCATCTATGACCTCACCGAGATCCAGGCCAATTACATCCTGGAACTGCGCCTGCGCCAGCTGACCAAGTTCTCCCGGATTGAGCTGGAGAAGGAACAGGATGAACTGCGCCGCGAGATCGCGGAGCTGGAAGCCATCCTCGGCTCGGAGGAACGCCTCCGGGAGCTCGTCTCGAGTGAACTGGGCGAAATCGCGGAGAAGTATGGCACCCCGCGCCGCACGGTGCTGCTCGAGTCCGAAGCCGTCTCCCCCACCGTGGCCGCTGCCCTCGCCGCGCCCACCGGCAAAGGCAAGGCCGCGCCGCTGGCACTGGAAATCGCCGATGACCCCTGCTGGGCGATCCTGACGGCGTCCGGGCAGATCGCCCGCACGTCCAACCAGGAGCCGCTGGCCGAGTCAGGTCCGCGGTCCAAGCACGACGTCTTCTTGTCAGTCGTTAAGACCTCGGCCCGCGGGGAGATTGCCGCCGTGACGTCGCAGGGACGCATGCTGCGGCTGCAGGTCATGGACATGCCGGTCCTGCCTCCGATGTCCGGTCTGCCGAACCTCGCCGGCGGGGTCCAGGCCAAGGAATTCATCACACTGCTCAAGGGCGAAACGCTGGTGGCGTTTGCGCCCCTGGACCAGGTCCTGGCCATCGGTACCGCCCAGGGCGTGGTGAAGCGCGTCCAGCCCGACTACCCCCTGAACCGCGAGGACTGGGAGATCATCGCCCTCAAGGACAAGGACGAGGTGGTGGGTGTGGCGCCGGCCGGTTCGGAAGAATCCGACCTCGTGTTCCTGACCCGCCAGGCACAGCTGCTCCGTTTCGCTGCCGGTGCTGTCAGGCCGCAGGGCAGGACGGCCGGCGGCATGGCCGGCATCAAGCTGGCCTCCGATGACCAGGTGGTGTTCTTCGGCGCGGTGGCGCCCGGGGACGACGACGCCGTGGTGGTCACCATCGCCGGGACCAACGGGGCGCTGCCCGGGACCGCACCGGGGGCGGCCAAGGTGACGGCCTTCGCCGAATACCCTGCCAAGGGCCGCGCCACGGCGGGGGTCCGGGCGCACCGGTTCCTCAAGGGCGAAGACACCCTCCTCCTGGGCTGGGCCGGACACGGTCCGGCGAAGGCAGCCTCGGCCGCCGGGGTGGCGCGTTCCCTGCCGCAGGAGCACGGCAGGCGTGACGGGTCCGGCATTCCGCTGTCCCAGCCCGTCGATGTGGTGGGTCCTGCCATGGCCTGGCCGGATCCGTCCTAGACTGCTGCCATGCCTATCGTTCCTGATGAAAAAGACTGGACCTGGGTCCTGACCCGGCCGTGCCCGGAGTGTTCCTTTGACGCTTCGACGGCCACGCCGGCCACCGTGGGACGGACAGTCGAGAACATGCTGCCGCGGTGGCGGGCCGTCCTCCGCCGCCCCGACGCGGCCGAGCGTCCCGACGACGAAACGTGGTCTCCGCTGGAATATGCCTGCCATGTCCGGGACGTGTTCAGCCTGTTCGACCAGCGCCTGAACCTGATGCTCGACGACGACGACGCCCGGTTCGAGAACTGGGACCAGGACCTCACCGCCATTGAGAAGGACTACGCCGGCTCCGACCCGGCCGTGGTCAGCGCCGAGCTGACCGCCGAAGGCCAGCAGGTTGCGGAGTCCTTCGCCGGCGTCAGGCAGGCGGAGTGGGGCCGGAAGGGCCTGCGCAGCAACGGCTCGGAGTTCACCGTGCTGACCCTGGCGCAGTACTTCCTGCACGACGTCGTCCACCACCTCCACGATGTGGACGGCTGAGCGGGCTCAGAGCTCCTTGTCCCACGCCATGCTGGTGTTGACCGCCTGATACCCCATCTTGGTGTAGAGGGCCAGCGCGCCCGTGGGGTTTTCCGAATCGACGTCCAGTGAGGCCACATCCATGCCCGCATCGGTGAAGCGGCGCATGGCATCGGCAAGCAGGGCCCGGGCGATCCCCCTGCCGCGGTATTCGCGGCGCACGCCGAGAAGTTCGGTATAGCCCTCCCGGATGCCGCGCCGAACAGCGATGTCGGGGTCGTGGCTGGCCAGCTGATAGCCGGCCACTTCCCTTGTGACGCTGTCCAGCACCACCGTGCTCAGGTCCGGGCGGGCCAGCGGATGGTTCACCGTGAAATTCCAGGACTCCTCGTCCCGCGGCTCGCTGCCCCAGTGGTCGCGGAAAGTTTCGTTGTGCGCAACGCGCACTGCCTCATGGAATTCCGGCGCCATGCCGGCCAGTTCCAGGCCGCCGGAGAGGACGCTGGCCGGCACCGGCCGGTCCAGGGGCCGGTGCATCTCACTGAAGTAGCGCACCACCGTGTACCCGGCCGACTCCAGCAGCCGGGCCTGGTGGCGGTGCTGCTGTTCGGTGCCGATCCTCAACAACGCCGACGGCTGCGCGCCGCCGTCGGCAGCGTCTTCCGCGAACCGTCGCCGTGCGCGTTCCTCCAGCCAGGAAAGCAGTGCCCTGCCTATCCCGCGACGCTGCCAATCCGGGTCCACGCAGCCGAAGCCGTGGGCTTTCCCGGCCCCCGGATTCCTGGAGATCCGCCCGTAGGCCCGGGGAACGCCGTCGTTGTCCAGGCCAAGAATGGTGTTTTCCGCGGGCGGGTTCTTCCGGGATTCCACCTGCTGCTGCAAGTCAGCCTCCCGCTCGTACCAGACGGGATTTTCCACGGCGGCGGTCCGCGCGATCAGCGCCGCCCAGGCCTGCACGTCGGTTGCCGTCGCAGGCCTCCACCGAAGCCCCGGGAAGTCCACCTCGGGATCCTGGTTCATGCAAACAGGCTAACGCAGGCGCCAGTTTCAGGAATGCCGCCGCGCTGGGGCGCCGCGTCCCTCCCACGCATCCTTCTATTTCCAATCTACGCCCGGCATCTGGGCTTGCGGCAAGCCCCCATGCGCGGCGGATAATCGCCGGAAAGCAGGGAACGGGAGCAGCAAAATGCCTGAGTTGTTGTCGACGCATGAAGAGCATGCAGTGGTGATCGCCGGAGGAGGTCCCACAGGGCTGATGCTGGCGGCCGAGCTGGCGTTGGCGGGGATCGACGTTGCCATAGTCGAACGGCGCCCCAACCAGGACCTCCCCGGCTCGCGGGCAGGCGGCCTGCACGCACGCACCATCGAGGTTCTCGACCAGCGTGGAATCGCCGGCCGGTTCCTCGCCGAGGGGCAGGTGGCCCAGGCCGCGGGCTTCGGACCGGCACGCCTGGACCTTAGCGACTTGCCCACCCGGCACAACTACGTGCTCGGGCTGTGGCAAAAGCACATCGAGCGGATCCTGGCCGGCTGGGTCGGTGAGCTGCCGGTGACGTTCTATCGGGCACGTGAGGTGACCGGTTTCGTGCAGGACGCCGCCGGCGTCGACGTCCGGCTGTCCGACGGCCTGTCGCTGCGGGCGGA
>DATCVX010000200.1:0-3994 GCA_036566705.1 Arthrobacter sp.
CAGCAACCTCGGCGACATCCACTACGTCCGCCAAGGCGACCCCAATGGCCTTGGCCACGCGGTGCTTCGTGCAAAGCAGCACGTCGGCTACGAACCGTTCGCCGTCCTGCTCGGCGATGACCTGATCGACGCCCGGGACGAGCTGCTGAGCACCATGATCGACGTCCAGGCGAAAACCGGTGGCTCGGTTGTGGCCCTGATCGAGGTGGAACCGTCCCAGATCAGCGCCTATGGCTGCGCGGACATCCAGGAAATCGACGGCGAAAGCTACGTCCGGATCAACGAGCTGGTGGAAAAGCCCGACGTCGAAGATGCGCCCTCCAACCTCGCCGTCATTGGGCGCTATGTCCTGCACCCGGCGGTCTTTGAGGTGCTCGAACGCACCGGACCAGGGCGCGGCGGCGAGATCCAGCTCACCGATGCCCTGCAGGAACTGGCTGCCGGCGACGGCGAAGGCCACGGAGTCTACGGTGTTGTGTTCCGTGGACGCCGCTATGACACCGGTGACAAGCTCAGCTACCTCAAGGCCTGCGTCCAGCTGGCTATCGACAGCGATGACCTTGGTCCCGGTCTGCGCGAGTGGCTGCCCGGTTTCACTGCCGGTCTCTCCCACTAACGCATCGTGCGCGCGGGCCCCATCTGGCCAGTCACGCTGGAGTGCGGCGACCTGGTACTGCGTCCCATCCGGTACCGGGATAAGAAGGAATGGACCGAGGTCCGGGGTCGGAACAGCGAATGGCTTGCTCCGTGGGAGGCGTCCAACCCGGCGCCCGGGGGCGGCCTGCCTGATTATAGGCAGATGGTGCGGTCCCTCAAGATCCAGGCCGCGCAGTCCACGGCACTGCCGTTCCTCATCACGGAGCGGCGGCCCGGCGCGGCCGCTCCAGCCATAGTCGGCCAGCTGACCGTGTCATCCATTGTGTGGGGCTCCGCCATGATGGCAACGCTCGGATACTGGGTGGACCAGGGGCGGGCAGGGCATGGCATTGCGCCTACCGCCGTCGCCCTGGCCACGGACCACTGCTTCCAGGTCTTGGGGCTGCACCGCATGGAGATCAACATCCGTCCGGAGAACCGGCCCAGCCTGCGGGTCGTTGAAAAGCTGGGCTTCCGGGACGAAGGTTACCGGCCCCGCTTCCTGCACATCAACGGCGAGTGGGCTGACCACCGGACCTTTGCCCTGACCTCGGAAGAAGTCCCCGACGGGTTGCTGCCCCGGTGGCTAGCCTCCCGGCCGTCCTGAGCCCCGGGCCGTCATAAATCCATTGATTTGCCACGTAGCCGGCGACACACCGTGGCTAATGCCGCAGGGGCTGACTTAATGCTCATACGGTTTTGATTGTGGACTTCCCCCTTAGCAGCTCAGTGATCCTTGTGGTTGCCGTTGTGCTCTGGATTGTCTGGGTTGCCCCGTATGTCCTCCGGAACCGCCGGCACCAGTTTCAGGCTGCAGGTGAGATGACGGCGGACGCACCAGCTACTGAATCATCGGACCCGAGAGCCGGGACGGTCATGAACATCACCGCCCAGCAGGAGAAAGCCATGGACATCAGGAAGAGCTCCGGAGCCGCAGTGGATACCCCCGCAGCGGAGCCCCGCGACAGGCCGGCGCCGAGTGGATTCAAGATCCGCTACGGCCGCACGGCACTCGCCCTCGCGGCCCTGATTTCACTCCTGACCGCGCTCATTGCAGGCATGCTTCTCCCGTTTGGACTGGGCAGCGGGCTGCTGCCGGTTTCTGCCTTCCTGGTGGCCTTCGGATCGCTGGCATTGCTCCGCGGCCTGGCAGTCCGTGACCGCAGGAAAAAGGTCAACGCAGCGTTCCGTGCCGCAATGGGTTCGCCCGCCCGCCGACACAGTGAGCCGGAGCGGGCTCCACTCCACACACCCAAGCCCGCGTCCCATCCGGAACGGCCCCTGTTCGACGCCGAGGCCCACCAGCCCAAGGCCAAGCCGCTGACCGCCGCTGACCTGCGCGAGGCTGCCCTCGCCGTTGCCCTCGAAGCCGGCGACACCAGCGCCAGGACAGCTGCGGACGCGGGATCTGCCGGCGACACCTGGGAGCCTGTTGAAGTTCCCAAACCGGTTTACGTTGAGGCCGCGAAGGCCGAACGGCCGGCACCTGAGCCCCTGGATCTCCCTGAGGCCCCCAAAGCCGTCGGGAAGCCGTCGCTGAAGCAGGGCACTGTGGCCGCACCCGCCGCCGGACCGGCGCCCAAGCCGCTGACCAAAGCCCAGAGCGCACTGAGCAACCTCGACGACGTCCTGCAGCGCCGGCGCGCCTGACACCCTGGAGACCTCCGGGGTCACCGCCGCAGGGGCATTTCCGGTCCCGGTTGGTAAAGTGGCCGGAAAATTTGTAGCCTAGGGTCACCGGCCCCGCGGCTCCCACCGGAGAGCGGGCTGTTCCGGGGCTATAGCTCAGTTGGTAGAGCGCTTCGTTCGCATCGAAGAGGTCAGGAGTTCGAATCTCCTTAGCTCCACACCATGGCTGCCTGATCCAATCGGGATCGTCGGCGCCTGAAATCCCTGGATTGGACAGAGTCAATGAGTTTGATCCGGCTGAACGACGTCAGCGTCGGTTTCGACAAAACACCGGTGCTCCGTGAAGCGTTCTTCCGGCTCGAACCGGGGGACCGCGTAGGCCTCATCGGCAGGAACGGGTCCGGCAAGTCCACCATCCTCAAGCTCATCCTCGGGCAGGTTGCCCCGAATGCCGGGAGCATCAGCCTGGACCCCGGGGTCACCACCGCATATTTCTCCCAGTTCTCGGAACTGAATGGCGAGTCGAGCATCCTTGAGGTCCTGGACGGGCTGTTCGCCCACATCAAGGACATTGAGGCGGAACTGGCGGCCATCGACACCGCCATTGCCGCGGGCCCCGGGGACTCCCGGCTGGACACCCTGGTCCACCGCCAGTCGGAGCTTTTCGAAGCCATGGACCGGCTCGACGGCTGGGACTACCAGCGCAGCATCGACAAGGTGCTCACCACACTGGGCTTCAGCGACGCCCACCGGGCCTGCTCCATTGATGAGCTGTCCGGTGGCTGGCGGAACCGCGCCGCGTTGGCGAAGATCCTGCTTGAAGCCCCTGACGTGCTCCTCCTGGACGAGCCCACCAACTACCTGGACGTCGCCGGCGTCGAATGGCTGGAAGGCTGGTTCCGGACTTTCAAGGGCGCCGCGATCATCGTCTCCCACGATCGGACCTTCCTGGACGCCGTTGTCACCCGGATCGTGGAGGTGGAGAACTTCCACCTGCATGAATACCCGGGCAACTTCGCCGAGTACGTCGTGGCAAAACAGTTCCGGCTCAAGAGCCTGGAAAGCCAGTTTCTGCACGAGTCCGAGCTCCTTGCGTTCGAGGCCGAGGGAATCTCGGACCGCCGTGAGGCTGCCAAGGCTGCGAGCAAGGGGCTCGCAAACCAGCTGGCCAAGATCAAGAAGTCACGCACGCCACGGCCTGTGGACCAGATCATCACCGAGATCTACGGCGGCCTGTACGTCAAGGATGTGCTCTGCAGGGTGGATTCGCTCGGCAAGTCCTACGACGGACGGACGCTGTTCCAGGACCTGAGCTTCGAGATCGGCCGCGGGCACCGGATCGCCGTCATCGGCGCGAACGGCAGCGGCAAGTCCACGCTGCTGCGGGCCCTTACGGGCGAGGAGCCCGCCGATTCAGGTTCGGTCACATGGGCGAAGGGTGCCGGCATGGTTTCCTACAACCAGGTGCTTGAAGGACTTAACGACGACGACACGGTCACCCATGCAGTCAACGCGATGCCGGACAGCCTGGCACTGACGGCGACGAAAAAATCCGTTAACCGGTTCCTGGCGATGTTCCAGTTTTCGGACGCCGACCTCAAACAGCGGATCGGCAACCTGTCCGGCGGCCAGCGTGCCCGCGTGGCCATGGCCCAGTGCCTGCTCTCCGGAGCCTCGGTCCTGCTGCTGGACGAGCCCACCAACCACCTGGACCTCTCCAGCACCCAGG
>DATCVX010000201.1:0-5353 GCA_036566705.1 Arthrobacter sp.
CAGGCCGGTGCCGATGGCCGAGCCGAGCGCCATAAACCGGATGTGCCGGACGTTCAGGCCCCGGTTCAGGACGCTTGCGACGGCGGTGCCCGGGCCGGGCCTTTCGGTAGGGCTGGCTTCTGTGTCTTGCCTGGTGGCGGCGTGCTGCATACAAATACCTTCTCGTCATTGGGAGGGGGATCGTTAACCAGCAGACCATTTTGGCGCCCGGCGTGATGAGCCTCACGGCAGCTTGGTGTCTTTCATTCCAGACTCACGGCGGCCGCCCGAGGGCTGGTCGGTGAGTTGGATCCGGAGGAAAATAGTTCCCGCAAGGCCATCCCGGACGTTGAGCCGGACCCTAAAGGGGAGGACAAAGTGGATGACTTCATTGCGTATCTCGATACGTCCCAGGTCCGGCCCGGCAAGCTGGATGAACTCAAGGCGGCCATGGCGGAACTGGCCGCATTTGTGGATTTTAACGAGCCCAGGATCATCGCCTACCGCGTTTATTTCTCGGCGGATGGAACCACGATGAGCGTCCTGCATTTCCATCCTGACCTGGCCTCCCTGGAATTCCACCTGGAAGTGGCAGGACCCAAGTTCCCGCCGATTGCCCCACTCATCAGGATGCAGACGATCGAAATATTCGGCCGCCCAACGGAGGAACTCGTGGCCCGGCTTCAAGAGAAAGCGAAGCTTCTGGGCACCGGGTCCGTCATTGTCCGCGACGGCCACGCAGGGTTCGCCCGCCTTCCGGGCGCCTGAACGGAGGGGTGCAAAGCAACTTCCGCCTATGTCGATTATCCTTGACTCCATGTCCGCTTTCTTTTACATTGGAAGTGTCAAGTTTCTTTTACACCTCGTGTCGGCATGGGAGCGGAAATGTCCTTCGAAGAGAAGAGCGCTTGGATCATGGGTGTGGTGGCCGTGGGCTCCTACGGCGCCTACCTGGCCATCGTCCTTGGCCTGGCCGGAACCATGCCTCTTGTTGACGTCCCGTACGTTGCGCCGCTGCTGTGGACTGTTGGGGCCTCCATTGCGGCGTCCATCGCCATGCACGCCCTGATCGGCATCTTCTCGCCCAAGGAAGCAGGCAAGAAGGACCAGCGGGACCGGCAGATCTACCGCTTCGGCGAGTACATCGGGCAGTCGTTTGTGGTGATCGGTGGAGTCGCGGCACTGCTGATGGCCATGGTCGAGGCGGACCATTTCTGGATCGCGAATGTCATCTACCTGGCGTTCGTCCTATCTGCAATCCTCGGCTCCGTGGCTAAAATTGTTGCCTACCGCAGGGGGTTCCAGCCGTGGTGAAGCCAACGCTCGTGACCAACTCAATCCGGCGCCTGCGGTTCGAACGCGGCGAAATGACCCAGGCCGAACTTGCCGAGCGTGTGGGTGTCACCCGCCAGACCGTCATTGCTATCGAACAGGGCCGGTATTCGCCGTCCCTGGAGATGGCCTTCCAGATCGCCCACGTGCTCAGCGTGCCGCTCGAGGACGTTTTCCAGTATCCGCAGCTTGAAGGAGACGCATCGTGAAAGCCATCGTGCAGGACATTTACGGGAGCGCGGATACGCTCCAGTTGCGGGACATCCCGACGCCGGCGCCCGGCGACGGCGAGGTGCTCATCCGGGTCTGCGCTGCCGGCGTCGACCAGGGCGTGTGGCACCTCATGACCGGGATGCCGTACTTGGTCCGGCTGTTCGGCTTCGGGCTGAAGAAGCCCAAGGTGCCGGTCCGTGGCAGGGAAGTTGCCGGCGTCGTGGAGGCCGTAGGGGCGGACGTGACCCGGTTCCTGCCCGGCGATGAGGTGTTCGGCACCTGTGAGGGGTCCTTCGCGGAATTCGTCTGCGCCAAGGAGAAGCTCGTGGCGCGGAAGCCCGCGAACCTCACGTTTGAGGAAGCGGCAGCCGCGCCGATATCCGCCGTGACCGCACTGCAGGCCGTCCGCGACGCCGGACAGGTCACTGCAGGCCAGAAAGTGCTGGTCATCGGTGCAGGCGGGGGAGTGGGGTCTTTTGCGGTCCAGTTGGCCAAGGCGTTCGGAGCAGAGGTCACCGGCGTGTGCAGCAACGGCAAGATGGACCTGGTCCGGTCGCTTGGCGCCGACCACGTCATCGACTACTCCCGGAATGATTTTGCCACCGCCGATGTGTTTTACGACGTCATCCTGGACACTGCCGGAAACCGGCCGCTGTCTGTCTCGCGGAAGGCCCTCACGCCGCAGGGAACGCTGGTGATCGTGGGCGGTGAGGGCGGCGGCAAACTGACCGGCGGGTTTGAGCGGTCCATCGGTGCACCCCTGGTCTCGCTGTTTTCCGGGCAGAAATTCAAGGGTCTTGTCTCGACCGAGAACTACCGGGATCTTGAGGCCCTGACTTCACTTATTGAATCCGGAACCGTGAAACCGGCCGTGGACAAGGCCTACCCGCTCGCGGAAGCCCCGGCCGCCGTCGCCTATCTGCATGAGGGGCGGGTGCGCGGCAAGGTGGTGGTGAGCATCTGACGCTTGCCCGCCCTGCTACCGGCCCCAGTGCGAACGTACACTTGGGGCCCAGTTATCCACATAGGCCACCTGCTGCGTCGTTTTACTCGGGTCCTCGCCGGATGATGTGAGCATGGAAAGCACAACGTCAGTTAATGCTGAAGACCGCGAAGCCCTACGGGCGATTGAAGTGTCCATCGCTCGGCTTCAGCCGATAGTCTCAGCGTACGAATTTGATCCACCTCCTTCCGCTTATGGCCCATATGTTGATGCCGTCGGCCGAAAAGCTGCAGAGTACTGGGTGCTCAGCGAACTTGCCCGCGTGGGGATACGGCTCGCTGCGCTCAAACGACGGCTCGCTGCGCGTCGGGCCCAGGCGCTGGCGGATGCGGGGGAAACGCCTTCCAGGCGCTAGCCAGGACGGCGGAGTCAGACGTCCCCGCGGAGAGGCAACTACGGCGTGGCGGCCCGCGCGGCAGCCTCGATGGTGGCGCGGTGAGTTGCCCATTCTTCCGGGGTGCGCGGAGTCAGGTTGGGATCGCCGGGACGCTGCCCCGCTGTGCCGTCGATCAGTTCGCGCAGGATGTCCGCATGGCCCAGGTGGTGGGCCCTTTCCGCAACCATGTGGACGAGGATCTGGTGCAGGGTGACGTGGCGCCGCGCCTCCGGCCACCACGGAACTACCCCGGCGGCGTCCAGGGGCAAAGCCCCGATAGTTGCGTCACTGTGCGCCCCGGCAAACAAATGCAGCTCAATGATGTCCGCACGGCTTTCGTAGGGCGTGACCCACAGGTCGGCGCCGGGGCTCGCGTCGTCGTCGAACCACGGGAGGTGCCGGCCGCTGGGGCGGTCAAAAACATCACCAAGGTAGCCGAGCTCCATACTCGCCACATGCTTGACCAGACCCAGCAGGTTGGTGCCTGTGGGTGTGAGCGGTCGGCGGACGTCGTACTCGCTCAGCCCATCCAGTTTGCCGAGGAGGTTGTCCCGCCTGACGCGCAGATAGTGGTGCAGTGTCTCTTTTTCGTCCATAGCGGGCACTCTATCCAACTGCTCCGCCAGTCAGTGCAAAGAGCCAGGCCCCGAATCCGTAAGTCTGTCCCGCAGCCAGTGAAGGACCGCGTCACCTTGCTGTTGCTGGAAGGCCCGGACGGTGGGGAGCCCGGGCGGTGGCGGTTGGCGGGCGGCATCGATGAAGTACGCGGCCAGGCCTGACAGGAATCCGTTGACGTTCTCAGCGGTGGCGGTCCGGAACACGTCGTGGGAATTCAACAGTGCATCCACATCGAAGGCAGGATCGAAGACGCGAATGTTCACGAGGACCGAGACGGCGTCCACCCACGGTGCGCCGACGGCAGCCCAGGGCCAGTCCACCAGGACGGCCCCATGTTGTCAGTGCGGACGTCTGTATGGGCCAGTGACCTCCCGGCTACATAGGATGCTCTTGGTGGAGACCATGCGTTCAGCCTAGGACATCATTTACGGCACTGTCCCCACCATTGGTTTGTCTGGTATTCCGGACACAAGCCGTGCTGTGATAGTCACGCGGGGGTAGGGAACAGCGCAAGATTAAGTACGGGATACCGGACACCGCCGAGACCAAAGAGGACGTATGCCAGCCACTGCAGCCGCCGTAACCACCACCCAGGCCCCGGCCCATGCAGGGTCAAAGGCGACCTCCAAAGTCCCGGCCGCCGAAAACACCCTTCGCATCCTCAAACTGCTGGCCTCCAAACGAGGGCCGATGGCGGCGTCGAGCATTGCCACATCCCTTGGCCTGCCCCGTTCCAGCGTCTACCACCTGCTCGCCGTGATGGAGGCAAGCGGCTTTGTCCTCCACCTGCACGAGGAGCAGCGCTACGGGTTGGGCATCAGTGCCTTTGAGCTGAGCTCCGCCTACTCGCGGCAGGAACCGCTCTCGCGCCTGGGCCGGCCGCTGCTGGCCTCGCTGGTGGACGTCATCGGCGAAAGTGCACACCTGGCGGTGCTCCACGGGCGCGACGTGCTGTACATCGTGGAGGAGCGGGCCAAGAACCGCCCGTCTTTGGTGACCGACGTCGGCGTCCGGCTCCCCAGCCACCTCACCGCCAGCGGCCGCGCCATCCTCGCCGCGCTGCCCAAATCGCAGGTCCGCGCGCTGTACCCGAACGCCGCTGCCTTTACGGCACGGCACGAGGTGGAGGGTGCCATCATGAAGTACTCGGCGCTGTCCTCGCACCTGGACCAGGTCAGGCAGCGCGGCTACGCCACGGAACACGGCGAGGTGACGCCCGGCTTCGGCTCGATCGCCGCCGCGGTCACGGACCATGTGGGATGGCCGACGGCGGCAGTCGCCGTCACGTTCCTCGAGGACAAACTGCCGGCGGACCAATGGGCCGCGCTCGCCGCCCGGGTGCAGAAGGTGGCGGACGAGCTCTCGGTCCGCATCCACGGCCGTCCCGCCAAATAGCACTGACCCGGCCGCTCGTCGCAGTGGTCTGGAATCCCGGACAGTACCCTCCCGAAAGCCCTGTCCGGCCCCGCCCTCAGGGGCTTTAGTAGATACAGAACCTCTTCCCAACACCGCGAAAACTACACTCGCCCAAAACACGAAGGAGCCCCTCATGGCACCCGCCGATTTCACCACCGGTGCCCGCCCGGTCAAAGCAGCCCGCGGCACCGAGCTCACTGCCAAGAGCTGGCAGACGGAAGCCCCGCTGCGCATGCTGATGAACAACCTGGACCCCGAGGTGGCCGAACGCCCGGACGACCTCGTGGTCTATGGCGGCACCGGCCGTGCGGTCCGGTCCTGGGCCGCGTTTGATGCGATCACCCGCACCCTGGAAACGATGGAGAAGGACGAGACCCTGCTGGTCCAGTCCGGCAAGCCGGTGGGCGTGTTCCGCA
>DATCVX010000202.1:0-3403 GCA_036566705.1 Arthrobacter sp.
AATGAAGTCTGCTTGGCCATGCCCGCTTCTCAAGCTCTAAAACGAATGTAGTTTCCCGTAGCAACTACCTTATGCCATGGGGTGATTCGATTCACAGCATTCCGCGGCGCCGGGCGTGATTGTCCAGTTATCGCGATTCGCAATGAGCGGGAAGGACGTGAGGGCCTATTCCCGGGCCGTGAGCGTCAGCAGGACAGCCTCGGGTTTGCAGGCGATCCGGACCGGGGCGAAGCGGGAGGTGCCGATGCCGCCGGAGACGTTGACCGGCGTCGTGGATCCGTTGCTCTCCCAGTTGTTGAGGCCCTTGGCCCGCCATGTCGGAAGGTCGCAGTTGGAGATCAGGGCACCGTAGCCCGGAATGCAGAGCTGTCCGCCGTGGGTGTGTCCGGCGAGCAGCAGGTCCGCGCCGTCTTCGGTGAAGTGGTCAAGGACCCTCTGGTAGGGGGCATGGATGACGGCCACGCGGAGGTGCGGGTTCTCGTCCTGGCCCTTGGTTCCGCGGGGCCAGCCCGCGTAGCGTTCACGGTTCAGGTGCGGATCGTCAACGCCGGAGAAATCGAACCGCATCCCCCGCAGGACCAGAGACTGGTTGCGGTTGGTCAGGTCCACCCAGCCGCCCATGCCGAAGCCGGCGCGCAGCCGCGGCCAGTCCAGTTCGGTGGCCTCACGCTTCAGTTTGGACGGGCCCAGCAGGTACGTTGCCGGATTCTTGAAGCTGGGTCCGTAGTAGTCGTTGGAGCCGGGGACAAAGACACCGGGGAATTCCAGCAGCGGCCGGAGTGCCGCCAGCAGCGGGTCAACTGCCTTGACATGGCTGAGGTTGTCCCCGGTGTTGACCACGAGGTCCGGTTTCAGCGAGGCAAGGGACTGCAGCCACGCCGCCTTGGTGTCCTGGCCGGGGACAAAATGGATGTCGCTCAGGTGCAGGATGGTGAACGGTTTCTGGCCGGCAGGGAGGATGGGCAGGGTTTCCTCGCGCAGAACGAACTGGTTCTTCTCCCACAATCCGTAGCCGAAGGCTGCGATCCCCGCGGCGGTCCCGGCGGCAGCGGTGACGGCAAAGCCGCGCCCGATGTTCCGGACGCGGCTGGCCACTGCAGGGCTGACTGCCATCGGTAGCTAGCCCTTCTTCTCGCTGTTGCCCGGTGCCGGGTCGGTGGACGGCTGGCTGGACGGCTGCGGCGCGGGTGCCGTCGTGGCCGGTGACGTGGGCGTTGTCCTGGCGGGTGTGCCGTTCACCATGTTGGTGGGCGGTGCCGTGAAGGGGTTGGTGCCGTAGCCGGGGGCCATCTGGAGCATGTACTTGGCGAACATCGGGCCGGCGATCATGTAACCGTCGATCGCGTCATACTTCTTGCCGTTGATGGTCAGGTTCCGGCCCGGGCGGCTCTGGTCGCCAAGGGGGTCGCCGAACCAGGCGGCCGTGGCCAGGCCGGTCGTGTAGCCCACCACCCAGGTGGAGCCGTTGGTGTCGTTGGTGCCGGTCTTGGCTGCCACCGGGAAGTTGGTCTTGGTGGAAAGCCGCGGCTGGATCAGGGAGCCGGAACCGCCGTTCAGGACTTCCTGCATGGCGTAGGCAACGCCACGGGCCACCTCGGGTTTGACGGCGTCCTTGCAGTTGGAGGACTGGGCAGGAAGCTGGGCGCCGGTCTGGTCCGTGACGGACGTGATGGCGATGGGCTCGCAGTACTTGCCGTCGTTGGCGAACGTGGCAAACGCCGCGGCCATGGTCAGCGGGGCCGTCTGCGTGGAACCGATCAGGTTGCCCAGCGTGGTCATCTTGACCTGCGGGTTGGGATCTTCAGCGGTGGGCAGCCCACCGTGGATGCCCACGGCATCGACGATCTTCTGGATGCCGCAGAGGTCAACCTGGGCGGCGGAGGCGAACGTGGCCGTGTTGATGGAGTTCATCAGGCCATACAGGACCGTCATGTTCCGGTAGTAGCCCTCGTCCGAGTTCTGCAGGTCAAAGCTGCCGGGAATCCTGGCGTCATACCAGCCGACGGTGGGATCCGGGCAGGTGTTCTTCCAGGGAAAGTTCTGCGGATACTTTCGCACGGACGCGTTGATGTTCGTGTTCATGGACTTGCCCTCGTTGAGCCATTCCGCGAACGTGAAGGGCTTCATGGTGGAACCGGGCTGGAAGCCGCCCATGCCGTTGAGGTCGTTGCCGTCCTTGTCCAGCTTGTCCACGTTGAAGTTCACCTGCGAATCGAACTTGCCGTCCGTGGGCAGGAACGAGGTGTTCTGGGCCATGTTGATGATCTTGCCGGTGTTCGGCTGCACCGAGACGATGGCAGAGCCCCACTTGTCCGGGTTGGCCCCGGCAGCCGCATCAGACTCGGCCTGCGCCACATTCTGGGCGTTGGGATCAAGGGTGGTGGTGATGGTCAGGCCGCCGCGGAAGACGTTGTTGTAGCGTTCCGTGGCGTCCGCGCCGTAGGCCGGGTTGTTCAGCAGCAGGTGCAGCACGTAGTCGCAGAAGTACGGTGCAGTGGAGGCGTAGGCGCACCCCTGGCGTGCGGGGGTGACCTTCGTTTCCACCGGAGTGGCCACGGCGGCGTCGTGTTCAGCCTGGGTGATTTTGCGCTGGCTCAGCATCAGGCCCAGGACCAGGTCGCGGCGCTGCTTGGAGTTCTCAGGGTTGCTGATGGGATCAAAAGCAGAAGGGCTGTTGACGAGACCGGCGAGGAGGGCGGCCTGCGGAAGCGTCAGGTCCTTGGCGGTGCTGCTGAAGAAAAGCTTCGATGCGGCTTCGATGCCGTAGGCGTCGCGGTTGAAGAACACAATGTTGAGGTAGCCCTCAAGGATCTGCTCCTTGGTGAATTCTTTCTCCAGGGCGATGGCCAGTTTCATTTCGCGGAGCTTGTCGCCCACGCCCTTGTTCACGCCGTTGAGCTTGATCTGGTCCTCGTTGCCCTCGGCGGCGAGGTTGGCGTTAAGGACGTTGTTGACGTACTGCTGGGTGATGGTGGAGGCACCCTGCTTGTTGCCGCGGGCCGTGCTCACCAGGGCCCGGAGGATACCGGTGGTGTCAACGCCGCCGTGCTCGTAGAACCGGCTGTCCTCAACAGCGATGACAGCTTCCTTCATGAAGGGGGAGATCTGGTCCAGGGAGACCTTGGTCCGGTTCTCTTCATACAGGTTGGCGATCAGGCTGCCGTCCGCGGCCAGGATCCTGGTGGACTGGCTGGGCGGATCCACCTTCAGCTCCGCCGGGAGAGTGTCGAAGAACTCGATCGAACCGCTTGCTGCGCTGCCCGAGACGGCGGCAGCGGGGACCAGCAGGCCAGCCACCAGGACACCGCAAATAGCGCTCACGCCAAGGAAACCTAAAATCTTTCCGAGGGTAGTGGCTGTGTCGAAAATGGGGTTCTTACGAGTCACCATGTTTTCCACTTTA
>DATCVX010000203.1:0-5433 GCA_036566705.1 Arthrobacter sp.
GCTATGGACAAGTCAGCGTTTAAGGCGCATGGCCGCGCTGACGACGTCGTGGCCGAGCATCTCCAGAACCTTGTAGTCGACAGCCGGGACGTCAACGAATTCCTGCACGAATTCTGCGATTATTCGGCCCGTGCCATCTCCGAAGCAATGGAGCTTCCTGTGATGTGCGCGGTGACGCTCAGCCGGCATCGTCGGACCACCACGGCGGCCTGGAGTGATCCGCAGGCCCGGCTGATGGACGAGATCCAGCAGAACTACGGCGCCGGACCGTGCCTGCAGGCGATGAACAGCGGCACCACCGTCCTCGTCCCTGACACCCGGCACGACACACGCTGGCCCGAATACGGGCAGGCAATCGCCAATATGGGCCAGCTCAGCGTGCTGGCCGTACCCCTGACCCTGGACGATGACTCCCGGGCGGCGCTGAATATTTTCGCCCCGGAGGTGAACGCCTTCGGATCAGAGTCCATCAGCAACGCGGAACTGTTCGCCGGGCATGCTCAGAGTTCGCTTCGGCTGGCAGTGCGTGTTGCCGCCGGCCAGCAGCTGGCAGCGGATCTCAAGGCGGCCATGGAATCACGGACAGCGATCGACCTCGCCGCCGGCATCATCATGGGCCAGAACCGCTGCTCGCAGGAGGAGGCCATGGCCATCCTGGTCACGGCCTCCAGCGGCAGGAACCAGAAGCTCCGGACCCTGGCCGAGAACCTGGTCGCCTCAATCTCCAGCCAGGAACCGTTCACCCACTTCGATTAAGCAGCTCGACTCAGAACTTCGGCTAAACGTCCTCGGGCCAGTCGATGTACTGCTCGTAACCCTCATGCTGGCGGAGGTAGCCGGAAATGAAGGGGCAATGCGGGATGATCCGTTTCCCCGAGGCCACCACGTCATCGAGCGCGAAGTGCGCCAGCACCTTTCCCAGGCCTTGGCCCTTGAACTCCTCGGCTGTCTCCGTGTGAGTGAAATCTATGTGCCCCGGCCGGTCCCGGAAAAAGGACTGCACAGCGACCTTTCCGCCGACACGCAGCTCGTAGCAGTGATGGGCGTCGTTCCGTGCCAGTGAAACGTCGGGGCTGAACTCGTCCTCGGTGGAAATCATGTTCTCGGTCATGGTTCGACACTGGCACTACTTGGCCCTGCTGGCAATGGCCCGCCCGCCTGGCCGCCGCGGGGCGCCCGGGACTGCTCCGGCACCCGCTCCGGCATCCTGCCCAGCAACAGCACGGCGAGCGCGAAGCACGCCGCTCCCCCGCCCAGCAGGCCCAGCGTGAGGCCGTTGAAGGCGGCATCGGCCACCGGAATGAAGACCACGACGGCGGCGGTCACCACCGCACCGGCGGGCCGCCCACGCGTGTGGGCTGACGCCGTCGGACGTTCCTCCAGCCGTCCGAAGGCAGCCAGGACCGGAAGCAGCAGGGCAACCACGCCCAGGAGCACCAGCGGCCGCGCCCACCACCATCCAGCGGTACCGGCGGCAGGTTTGGGGAAGTCGGTGAGCAGCAGGAGCCCTGACATCCCCACCAGCAAGGGAAGGTGCCAGAGGTAGACCGTCATGGACCGGCGCCCGGCGACAGACACCAGCGCACTGACCCAGTGCACCCCGGCAACCCAGCCGAGTCCGGGGCGGACCAGTTGAAGGAAGGCCGCCTGCGACACACCCAACAGGAGCAGGCAGAGGTTGGGCGGGTTCAGGTTCACCAGCATGTTCCCGGAATACAGGCCCAGGCCCGTCACCACGCCCAGCAGCAGGTTGGCAGCGACGATCAGCCCCACCAGCGCGGACCGTGACAGCCGGGCAAAGTGGCCGTCCGACATGAGGAAGCCAAGCTGCTGCACGGCGCACCACAGGAACACCAGGTTGGCGTACGCCAGCGGGGGCAGCACGCCGCGGAAGCAGTCCACGGCCACTACCAGCCCGGCCAGCGCACCCAGGGTCAGCCAGGGTGCACGGTCATGGAAGCGGGCCAGCAGGGGAATGTTCAGCTGCGCGGCGAGGTAAGCGGCCAGGAACCACAGCGGCATTCCGGCGCCGGCCGTCATCAGCTGGATGACCTGGGAGTCAACGCCCAGCAGCAAGGCCGCCCACAGCCCCACGAACATGCAAGCCAGCAGCGCCGTCGCCGGCCGGACCAGGCGGAGCAGGCGGGCCTGGGCGAACTCGAAGCCGGTGCCGCCCCGGGCCTTGAGCCGCCGCCAGGACTGCAGGCCTGTGGTTCCGCCCGTGACGAAGAACAGCGGCATCACCATAAAGATCCAGATGACGGGCACGAACCAGCCCTGCGCCGCGAGGGTGTTTTCGGTGGTGACGGTGCCGTCCCTGTGCAGCACCGGGCTGACCATCATGCAGTGCCCTACTACCACCAGGGCCAGGCAAAAGAACCGGACAAGGTCGATGACCAGGTCGCGTTCAGCGTCCCGCCGACTGGCAGGTCCGTGTTGCGGGCTCGCCCCCTGCTCCTGCACACCACTCACGTACGGTCCCTACAAACGCCGGATGTTGTTGTTACCTACATTGTCCGCCCGGACGGCCCGGCTGCGGGAAAGTGCCGCGCTGGAGATTGTCCGTTAGAGATTCAGCGCCAGGAGCCCGAGTACGACGGCGAGCAGCGGCGTGGCGCCCTGGGTGGCGGCGGCGCGGAGGTACTTCTTCCCGCTCAGGGCGAGCACCACGGCGGCCAGCAGCATGGACCCGCAGCAGCTGAAGATCAGGGTCCAGCCGACTACGGACTGCGCCGACCCCTCGGCGGCGAATGCCGCGCAGCCGGTGCCGATGAAGGCGCCGATGGCCAGGAACAGGTTGTAGAAGCCCTGGTTGTAGGCGAGAGGTCTGGTGGTGTCGGCATCGGCCTGGGATGCGAGTCCGAAGCGTTTCCAGGTGGCCGGCCTGGTCCAGGTGAGGGATTCCATCGTGAAGATGTAGACGTGCAGGGCTGCGGCGATGAACGCAAAAAGCAGGGAGGCCAGGATCATGTGCTGATCCTAGCCTCCCCAAAACCCGAACGGGCGTCAGCGGGTAAGCATGCCAAGCGCCGCGGTGGCGAACTCCCTGGCCGAGGTGTTCCAGTGGCCCAGCAGGCCCTGGAGGTTCTCGCCGTCGGCCCGGTGTGCCGGCAGCTGCTCCTGGAGCGTGGACAGCACGCCGGTGCGGAGCTCGGTGTTGAAGTTGACCTTGCCCACGTTCATGGCGGCGGCCTTGACCAGCTCACCGGCCGGAATGCCGGACGCGCCGTGGAGCACCAGCGGGATGTGGGTCCGCACCGCGATGTCCTGCAGTACGTCCCAGCGAAGCTGCGGCTCGCCCTTGTACCTGCCGTGCACGTTGCCCACGGCCACGGCCAGCAGCTGCGCGCCGGTCCGGGCCACGAAGTCCTCCACTTGGGCGGAATCGGTCAGGCCGGCCACGCCCACGCCGGCTTCGTCCGCGCCGAAGGCCCGGTCTTCATCGCCGGCCAGGCCGCCAAGTTCCGCTTCGAGCACGACGTCGGCACCCAACAGTGCGCGGGCCGCCTGGACGAGCGCAATGTTGTCCTCATACGGCAGGGACGAGCCGTCGGCGAGGACCGAATCCGCCCCCGCGGCGACGGCGTCGGCCATCACTGTGAGGTCCGAGGCGTGGTCCAGCTGGACCGCCACCGGAACGGACGCGGCGTCTGCAAGGCCGCGGAGCGCGGCGATCAGCCGCAGGCCGTTGGCCGTGGCCGCCGTTTTAGGGGCCACCAGCAGGATGACCCCGTGGCCCGCGTCCTCGGCCGCGGCCACAACAGCCAGTGCGGTGGTGAAGTCGTAGCAGGTGAACGCCGGAACGGCCGAGCCCTGCTGGAGGGCGGAAGTGACGAGGTGGTCGAGTCGGGTGCGCATCAGACGCCCAGGCCTCCCACCAGGATCCAGGCGACGAAGGTGAGGATGAAGCCGGCCAGGCCAAGGATGGTGGTCAGCACGGTCCAGGTCTTCAGGCCGTCGGACACGGTGAGGCCGTAGTAGCGCACCACGGTCCAGAAGCCGGCGTCGGTCACGTGGGACAGGCCGAGGGAGCCGAAGCCGATGGCGATCACGATGACGGCGATCTGGGCCGGCGAGTAGCCGCCTTCCATGACGGCCGAGGTCAGCAGGCCGGTGGTGGTGACGATGGCGACGGTGGCCGAACCCTGGGCTGCGCGCAGGGCGAGGGAGATGACGAAGCCGAGCACAATGACCGGCAGGCCAAGGTGGTCCAGGGTCTGGGACAGCGCGGCGCCGATGCCGGAGGTGCGGAGCACTTCACCGAACACCCCGCCGGCCGCGACCACCATCAGGATGGAGGCGATGGGAGGCAGCGCGCCTTCGAAGATTTCGCCGGTTTCCTTGAGGGACCAGTTCCGGCGGACAGCGAGCAGGAAGAAGGACAGCGCGACAGCAACGAGCAGGGCGAAGAACGGGTTGCCAATGAACGCAGCCAGGCCGTACCAGGAGTTGTCTTTCGGGATGGTGAGCGTGCCCAGGGTACCGATGAGGATCTGCACGATCGGTGCGGCGATGAGGAAGATGATCAGGGCCGGACGCGGAGGGGCGATGCCGACGGCGCCGGGGCCGTCGTGGCCAACCTTCACCAGGGAGTCGGAACCGAATTCGTCCACCTGTGCCTTGACGCCCGGGAGGAGCTCGTACTCCTTGCGGTTCATGATGCTGGCAACCCAGTAGGACAGGAAACCGAGCGGGATGCAGATGAGGAGGGAGATGAGGGTGATCAGGCCGATGTCGGCGCCGAATACACCGGCACCGGCGACGATGCCCGGGTGCGGCGGGACAGCTACGTGGATGGCGAGCATGATGCCGGCCATCGGCAGGCCGAACTTGACCGGGTGGACGTTGGCGATCTTGGCGAAGGCATAGACGATGGGGACCAGCACAATGATGCCCACCTCGAAGAACACCGGAATGGCCACCAGGAAGCCGACGGCGGTCAGGGCCACCGCAACGCGCTTGGCACCGAGCTTCTCGGTGAAGTGCGCGGCGAGTGACTGGACGCCACCGGAGACCTCGATCATCCGGCCCAGGACGGCGCCGAGGGCAATCAGCAGGGCCACCTTGCCCATGGTGCCGCCCACGCCGGTGGCCACCACGGTAAAGACGTCCTTGAGCGGGATCTGGGAGGCCACGGCCACCATGATGCTGACGGTCAGCAGCGCCACAAAGGCCTGGATTTTGAAGCGGATGATCATCACCAAAAGGATGGCGATGCCAACGGCGGCGATCGTGAGGAGCAGCGGAGTGCCAAGTTCTACTGCGGGTTTGATGGCGGGGGCCTCGGCCGCCCGCACTATCAGGGGGTTCATCAGGGGGTTCATGACGGTGTCTCCTTTGACGAGCCAGTCTTCCAGAAGACGGGCAATCAGGCGCTAACTATTTCTGTTGGGGAACGCTGGGAGGTTCGACGACGGCGGAGGGGGGACCGCC
>DATCVX010000204.1:0-7904 GCA_036566705.1 Arthrobacter sp.
CTGGCCCTCGGTGCGGATGACAGCGGCCAGGGCACCCTCAACTGCGGCGTCCAGCGAAAGGCCAAGGGCATGGTTGCTGTCGTCACCGTTCTGCCCGGCATCAACCGCGGCGGCGGCACGGGCGGCAGCTTCCATGACAGATAGCATGGTGCCCGGTACGGGGTCGCTCAGCGCGGACCAGGCCCTGATCTGGGCCCGGTTGAGGGCTGCGGCGAGCAGGGTGGACGTCAGCCGGGTATGGCCTGCCAGTGGCTCCGCGGCGGCGCACAGGAAGACGGCGAAAAGTGTGCCGGAGTTGCCCCTGGCCTGTTCCATGGCGGCCTGGCCGGCTGCGGCCAAAACTGCTCCGACGTCCGTTTGCGCGGCTTCCATCTGGCGCGGGTCCACGCTGTGGCTGGCGCTGCCGGGTCCGTGGCCGTGGCCGTGAAGGGCCTGGGTTGCCGCGCGGACCGTGAGGTAAAGGTTGGTGCCGGTATCGCCGTCTGCCACGGGGAAGATATTGATGGCGTTAAGGCGGTCGCTGTGGTTGCCGAGAGCCGTTTCAGCCTTGCCCAACCATCGCTTCATCGCTTGCGCGTTGGCGGCAACCTTAGTGTGCAAAGTGATCCCATCCCCCGGTGTCCGCGGCGTGGCCCGCAATTGTGATGCCCGGGCTTTCGCTATCTCCCGTGGCCTGTACTGAGCCTATCGCAGTGAATCCGGGAGGCAGCTGAATGCCGGGAGGGAATGTGGCCAGGAGCCCGTGGTCCTCTCCCCCGGCCAGCACCCAGCGCATGGGGTCGGCGTTGGGCAAGCCCGACGCCGGTTCCAGCCCGTCGGCCAGCTGCCTGAGCGGCTGCGCGTCAAAGTCAAGGATGACGTTGCTGGAACGTGCGAGCCGGTTACCGTCGCGGAGCAGTCCGTCCGAGATGTCCAGCATTGCCGTTGCACCGCAGGCCCGGGCCAGCGGACCCGCGGCGAGCGGCGGGCACGGCCTGCACTGCAGGGTTACGAGTCTGCGCTGTTCCGGGCTGAGGGAGTCAACCGCTGCGTCCGACTCCAGAAGGGCGAGCCCCGCGGCAGCCCGTCCCACGGTGCCGGCAAGCGCCAGCACGTCACCCGGGCGTGCTCCGGACCTGAGCACGGCGTTTCCGCCGCTGAGCGTTCCAAGCACCGCGACGCTGACAGATATTTCCCGGCCCCGGCCAAGATCGCCGCCAGCCACCGAACAGTCCTCAGCGCCCAGGTCCCTGATCGCGGCTGTCAGGCCGTCAGCAAGGTCCTCCACCCACGAGACCGGCGTGTCAGCCGGAAGGGTGAGGCTGACCACCATGGACGTGGCCGTGGCGCCCATGGCATTGATGTCGCTGAGGTTCTGGGCGGCAGCTTTCCAGCCCACGTCATAGCCGGTGGTGCGGTACCCGTTGGGCCAGTGGAGCCGGAAGTCCTGGTCCTGCACCTGGGTGTCGATGCTGATGACCGTCCGTCCGTCCGGCGCGGCAATGATCGCGGCGTCGTCCCCCGGCCCCAGCAACGTGGCTGCGGAATGGCGGCTGTCCAGTTCCAGCCTGGGGAAGATCCGGGCCAGCAGATCGGATTCGGACAGCCCTGCGACAGCCAGGGCAGGTTCGGGCGGGGCATTCTCGGGCGGGGCATTTACAGGCACGCCACTACGCTACAGCGCGGCCCTGACATTCATGTCAGTATGTCGCCTGTCGGCAGCCGAGATGGGTGTTGCCCTCAGAGAGGCCGGCAACTCCCAAGCCCCAAGCACAGACGGTGTACGTTCCCCTCTGCGTCACCGGAATTGCCTCTTCGTAGCCGTGGTCCCCAACGACCTGAATAATCGAATTCACGTCCGGGCGGCTGTTGTCCGCCACATAGGCAGTCGCCTTTGTGGTGCCATCCGGGTAGGTGACGTAAAGATGGACCGGGATGCTGGCAGAGGGCACTGCCGGATCGAGTGTCCACCCCTTGGCGGTGAGGCTGGCTCCCTGGGACCCTGCCAGAATCTTCACGGCGTCGAGATAGCCGGCCGGAGCGGCTGTGGCCTTGGCGGTCGCTGTCTGGCACCCCAGGAGGGTGTTACCCAGCGGCAATTCGCTGACCGCGAGGCCGTAAATGCACACCCTGTACGATCCGGCCCGGCTGATCGGAATAGTGACCTGATAACCATGGTTACCCGTCGTGCCCATGACACTGTTGACATCAGCACGGACCTGGTCAGCCATGTGTGCCGTGCTCGTCGTCGTTCCGTCGGGTGCTGTGACGTAGACATGGACCGGGATGGATGCCGAGGGTGTCCCCGGATCCAATGACCAGCCCCTGACTGTGATGGAAGCCGTTGTGCTTGCCGTGTTTACCGACGTCGCGTCCACGTATCCGATGGGGGCAGCCGTCGGCCGCGCAGAAATTGATTTGCAGCCCAGGAGGCTGTTTCCGAGGTTGAACTTGCTGATGGCGAGGCCATAGGCGCAGGCAGTGTACTGCCCGCTCAGCGTGATGGGGACATCAGCGCGGTACCCGTGGTTGCCGGTAACACCCATGATGGCGTTCACGTCGGCTTTGGGTTTATCTGCGGTGAAGGGCAGCGACGTTGTCTTTCCTGCAGGATCCGTGACGTAGACGTGGACAGGGATGGAAAGCGCCGGTGTTCCGGGGTCGAAGGTCCATCCGTCGGCACGAAGGACCGGGCTGCCATTGCTGAGGGCTACGGAGACGGCATCGAGGTAGCCAATCGGCGGCGGAGAACCTTCCAGCGACACCGACCGGCAGCCAAGATCGGCGGTTTGAACGGCACCCAAGGCGTAAGTGCAGACAACATACGTGCCGGCCGTTGTCAGGTCGATGGATTTGGTGAATCCATGATCTCCCGTCACCCGCATGATGGTGTTCACATCGGACCGGGGCTGATTGGCGGTTACGGCGTAGCTGTTCCGCACCCCGCCGGGGGTGGTCACATAAATATGGACCTGGGAAGAATCCGCAGGCTTGGCGCCGTCAAAGGCCCAGCCGCGCACATCCAGCGATGCTTTGTCACCTGAACGCGCAATGGCCACCGAATCGACGTAACCCACGGCAGGCGCTCCCGGAGGACGGAGGGTGACGACAGCAGCCGCGTCACTCACCGACTCCACGACAACCTGCGTCCCGGCATGCGTCCTAAAGGTGCTTCCTGCCTGCCAAGCCTGGGTTGAGCTGTAGTTTCCGCTGATGGGCAGTGTCGAGGGAGGCAGCAGGATGGAGGAGTTGCCAGACCCCTGCTGCGAGATCTTCACACCGCGGTTGCCGCCAACGGCTTTGCCGGCGTCATACCCGACGGGGGTACGCAGTTCCAGGTAGTAGACCTCACCGGATTTCGGATCGGTGAACTTAGCGGCCCTGGCTGCCCCCGTCCCTGCCCACGGCTTAAGTGTCAAGGATTTGGCTGTCGTGACCGTGCCAGCGTCGGCAATTTCATTTCCGTTTCCGAAGCGGCCCATCTCCCACAGGGGGGCGCCGATGACCGGCATGTAGTCGTAATGGGAGATACCCATCACGTCCAGGTTGTCCCCGAAAATCTTGATGCTGCACGTGGGATCTGCAAATCCTGAATACGCGCCCGGCCCGACGTCTGAGATCCCGCTGCCGCATTGGAGGCTGTTGGCGTGATCCAGCCCAAGAGTATGTCCAAATTCGTGCGTGAGGACCGGCGTACTCAGCCGGCTGTTCTGGGGCATGATGATCCGGCCACCAATGGATCCATTGCTGAACGCCATACCCGCCGCACCGTTGGTCAGGTACGAGCCTGGAATGTACATAACGAGCGCCGTGTAGGGAGTCTGCGTCCACCCGAGTTCACGCGAAACGATGTCTACGATCTCATTGGGTGACTGCGTGGACCTGGCAGAAGATGACACCGCCGTGGCGGCGTTTATCAACGGGATGGTTACGCGGCCAGAGGTCTGGGCCGCCCAGTACGCGCTCGCGGCACTCAGGGACGTTTGCGCAGCCGCCATCGGCACGGCGGCGTTAGTCTCGTCCACAGACTTGTCTGCCAGTTTCACAGTGACCAAGGTGGTCTTGATTGACCCGGCCAAGGGCTGGTCTATATACGTATACTCCGACTCAAGGTCCCTCTGCGGTTGCTCCGGGCGGACAAAATCATCCACCGGCACCGGGCCGGGGTCAGTCACGGCGGGCACGGCTAATGGCACCGTAACCTGAGCCGGCGCCGCAAACGCGGACAGCGGAAAAGCGGACGACAGCATAATAATGGATACGGCCAGGGCCGTCCGACGCAGAGTATTCAAGAGTGCTCGCTTAGGGGTGAGACCAGAAGTGATGGAGTCATCCTAGGGGACCCACGGGCGTGGCGGGGAGTCTTGCGCAAATCCTGATCCAAGCCTTTGATAAAGCCTGTTCCAAGGATTGGCGCAGCAATCACTATATGGAGATGATGGTTGGATGCGCCCCGCCACTTTGCCTGAAACAACCATGCCCTCCCCGTCGGTGTTCACCAGGGCTTCCGGTGCAGCGGCCGTCCTGGCGGTGGCACTTGCGCTGACCGGGTGTTCGCCGGTGGTGGACGTCTCGGCGGCGCAGGATGCAGCCAACCCCGCCTGCGCGCCGATGATGGTGGCCCTGCCCGATGCGATCGGGGACGCGGGCCTGCGGAAAACCAACAGCCAGGCTACTGCGGCCTGGGGCGACCCGTCCCAGGTGATCCTGCGCTGCGGCGTCAACGTCCCGGGACCCACCACAGACCGCTGCGTCAGTGTGAACGGCATTGATTGGGTCATCAAGGAAGGCGACCCGATCTACACCCTGACCACCTTCGGCCGGGAACCGGCCACCGAAATCCTGATGAACCCCGACACCATCAGCTCGGCGACAGTCCTGGCCGACCTGTCGGCCGCCGCCGCGAAGATCCCCGCGACCGGGAACTGCGTCGGCCAGGAGGAGCTGCAGAACCTGCCGGCAACCGGGTAGGCTGCCGGCGGGCCCGACCACACGGGTCCTCAGCGCAGCCCGGTCTTCCGGTTCAGTGCCAGGTAGATGAGTTCATCAATAAGGTCCGCGTAGTCCAGCCCGGATGCCGCCCACATCTGGGGGTACATGCTCTTCGGGGTGAAGCCTGGCATGGTGTTGATCTCGTTGATGATCAGCTCACCCTCAGGGGTGTAGAAGAAGTCGACGCGGCTCAGTCCCTCGGCCCCCACTGCATCGAACGCCGCCGCAGCCAGCTCACGCACGCGGGCGATCGCTTCCTCGGGGATGTCAGCCGGGCAGCTTAGTGCGGCGGCGTCGTCTTCAACATATTTGGCGTTGAAATCGTAGAACTCGTGCCCTCCCCCTGCCACGGAAATCTCCCCCGGCATGGAGGTCCGCGGCGCTGCCGTACCCCGCCCTTCCAGGACGGCACATTCGATTTCGCGTCCCACGATGCCGGCTTCGATGACCAGCTTGAGGTCATGGCGGCGGGCTTCCTCGACAGCGGCATCGAGGCCCTCCAACGAGTCCACCTTGGAGATGCCCATGGACGATCCTGCCCGGGCGGGCTTCACGAAGACGGGGAAGCCGAGGCGGTCCACCTGTTTCCGGACCGATTCAGCGTCCGTGAGCCATTGCCGGTCGGTGACCGCAATGTACGGTCCCACGTGCAGTCCCGCCGCCTCAAAGACCACTTTCATGAAGTGCTTGTCCATGCCTACGGCAGAGGCCAGGACCCCGGCGCCAACGTAGCGGGTGTCGGAGAGTTCCAACAGCCCCTGGATGGTGCCGTCTTCGCCAAACGGTCCGTGCAGGAGCGGAAAAACGACGTCGACCGTCCCCAGTTCCTGGGGCACTTCGTTGGGGGCGGCAACGATCAGCTGGTGCTCGCCGCCGATCTCCGCAAGCGTCACCGTTTGGGACGACGGCGGGACCTCCGGCAGCGCCGAAGCGGACAGCGACCACTGGGCGGTGTCCCCCGACGCAAGAACCCACTGGCCCGACTTGGCGATCCCGATGGGGATGACCTCGTATTTTTCTTTATTGATTGCGCCGAGCACGCCGGCGGCTGTCACGCAGCTCACCGCATGTTCACTGGACCGGCCGCCGAACAGCACGGCCACCCGCGGCTTTGCTGCGGCGGACGGGGCCGCTGCGGTCAGGTTGTCTTCGGACATCGTCAGTAATCGCCTTCAGGTTTCAGTTCCCGGGCCAGCAACAGCGGCCCCAGTTGGTCAACGGACAGTTTGCCGGCCAGGACGGCCACAACTGCTGCGGTAATGGGCATTTCGACGCCGAGCTTGCCTGCCAGTTCGTGGACGGCCTGGCCGGACTTGATCCCTTCGGCGGTCTGGGTCATTTTCTGGGCCACCTCGTCCAGCGTCAGCCCCTGCCCCAGCAGCCGGCCTGCGGTGTGGTTGCGGGACAGCGGCGAGGAGCATGTGGCCACCAGGTCGCCCAGCCCGGCGAGGCCGGCCATCGTCTGGGCCTCGCCGCCGAGGGCAAGTGCCAGCCGCGAGGTTTCAGCCAGGCCCCGGGTGATCACGGAAGCCTTCGTGTTGTCGCCCATCTGCTTGCCTTCGCAGATCCCCACGGCGAGGGCGATGACGTTCTTGACGATGCCGCCGATCTCCACGCCAACGACATCGGCCGTGGTGTAGGGACGGAAATAGGGCGCAGTGCAGGTCCGCGCGATCCAGCCGGCAGCCTCCGGATCGGTACAGGCCACTACTGACGCCGTCGGCTCCTCGCGCGCAATTTCCATGGCCAGGTTGGGACCCGATACCACCGCAATGCGGTCGGCGGGGATCCCGAGCTCCTGGCTGATGACCTCGCTCATCCGGGCGTCGGTATCGAGCTCCAGCCCCTTCATCAGGGACACAACCATGGCCTGCGGTTCGATCAGCGGCTTCCACTCGCGGAGCTGGAGCCGCAACGACTGGGCCGGAACGGCCAAAACCACGAGGTCTGCCCCTGCCAGCACCTCTTCCACATCCGTGGACGCGATGATGCTCTCCGGCAGGGCAATGTCTTTCAGGTACTGGATGTTCCGGTGGATGGTGTTGATCTGCTCTACCACTTCGGGGCGCCGGCCCCACACGCGGATCTGCCGTTCGTCGCCTGCGGCGATGGCGGCGTCGGCCAGGATCTTCGCGAAGGTGGTCCCCCAGGAGCCGGCCCCAAGGACAGCAACGGAGCGGGCCGAACCGGGGCGGAGTCCTGCAACCGTCACGTGGCGTCCGCCTCGTCGCCAGGCTGGCTGTCGGCCGCACCTGCGGTTCCGGCAACAGCACCGGGAGCTGCTGCCTGCTGCCCCCGTTCAACAAAACGGCCGTGCTTTGCTTGGTTGTGTTTAGCGGGATCCCAGCGCTCGGCGGGCGGCTCTTCGTTCCGGATGCCTGCCAGCAAGGCGGTGACGGCGTCCATGATCGCGTCAGTGGCCGCCGTCAGGGTTGCCTTGTCCAGCGGGCGGCCCATGTAGGGGCTGAGGTCCACCGGATCGCCCACCACAACCCGGGACGTCTTGCGCGGAAAGATGTGGAACCGCTTGGCGTAGCGCGGGAAGACCTCGTGGGCGCCCCAGTGCGCAATCGGCACCACGGGAATGCCGCCCTCGAGCGCGAGCCTGGCTGCACCGGTGTGGCCTTTCATCGGCCACAGGTCCGGGTCCCTGGTCAGGGTGCCTTCAGGGTAGATGATGATGGCCCCGCCCTCAGCGACAATCTCCTGGGCGACCTGCAGCGAGCGGTTGGCTCCCGCCGTCGACCGTTCCACGGGGACCTGCTTCGTAGCCCGCAGGACCCAGCCCAGCACGGGCACCTTGAAAAGTCCGGCCTTCGCCAGGAAGTGCGGAGCACGCTTGTGGTTATAGAGCAGGTGGCCGACGATGAGCGGGTCGATCTCGGTGCAGTGGTTGGGTGCAGCGATGAAGCCGCCCGCGGGCAGCCGGTCCG
>DATCVX010000205.1:0-12169 GCA_036566705.1 Arthrobacter sp.
CGGAGGCCGAAGAGCCTCCCGCCGCCGTCGAACTTTCCGCTACCGAGGAGCCCAAGTGACCATCTCTGCCATGACCCCCCGCCCCCAGCTCTGGATCCTGCGCCACGGCGAAACCGAGTGGTCCAAGAGCGGCCAGTACACAGGCCTCACCGACCTTCCCCTCACGGTGGAAGGCGAGCAGCAGGCAGTGGAGGCCCGCAAAGTGCTGGACCAGGTGGACTTCGACCTGGTCCTGACCTCCCCGCTGCGCCGTGCACGCCGCACCGCCGAACTGGCCGGATTCCCGGACGCCCAGCACGAGCCGCTCGCTGTGGAGTGGAACTACGGGGATTATGAGGGCATCAGCTCCGACCTGATCCGCAAGGACAACCCCGACTACCTGATCTGGACCCACGGCGTGCCCAACGGGGAAACCCTGGACGAGGTGGCTGCCCGTGCCGACAAGATCGTGGCAAGGGTCCTCGAATCAGGCCTGGACAACGTGCTGATTGTTGCCCATGGGCACTTTTCGCGGATCCTTACAGCCCGCTGGCTTGAACTGGCCCCCACCGAAGGACGCCACTTCATTCTCGGGACCGCAAAAGTATGCACCTTGGGCTGGGATAAGAAGACTCCCGCAATTGTGCGCTGGGGCCTCTAAAAGGCCATTCATAAACTTCTTTGAAAAACTTTTCGAATTGAGTAGTCAGCGGCGGCATTTGTAGTGTAATTTTATTTCTGACCCCAGAGCGGCTTGCCGGGGTCACGGCGCGCGTTGCCTGGCCAGTCAGCCGGGGCAACGGCATAGCAGAAAAGGAGGTTGGGAAAATGATTACTTTGACTAGCGGATGGAAGATGACCATCACTGCGGCCCCGGCCTCTGTTGCTTTTGCGCGCCATCTTAACGGAGCGTCCGACTCCTAGCCTTCCTGCTCCTGATTCCGCCCTGTGGCGGCATCAGTCGAGCTTGAGGTATCCCTGGTGGCCGTCCTTAGGGACGGTTCCTGTCGGCACACTGTCAAGGCGGAACCACGCGGTGACGCAGCATCCCCATAATTCGGAACCCGGCTTCTTGTTGGGGTCTGCAGCACCGCTGTTTCAGGGGCCTATTTTCGCATTTGCGAACCAATAATTAACACCGGGCATTTCTATGCCTATTCTGCGCCTTTATTGTCCCGACTCTAATTGGCTCTATTTGCCATGCCCAATTTCATTCCTGCGAACCCAAGGAATCACTCAATGACCACTGCAGCGGCAAAACCGCAGTCCAGGCAGTCCACCGTGGCAGCCAGCCGGCATCGAAAGGAGGTGACCACCATGATCAAGAGGATCATGAAGGCTCTATTCGCCCTGCGCCAGTCTGTCAGCGGCGACCGCCGCGAATTCAACGGGCAGCTCCTGGACAGGCAACGCGAGGACGTATTCGTCCTGTTGCACCAGCACATGGGTGGCCTGCGCTGACAGTGGGCACCCTTCAGCCCGGGTCCGCGTGGCGACGCGCGGGCCCCGGCGCCTAAGGACAGGCGAAGGCCACGATGTGCATCCGCTCATAGGCTTGGTTTTGCGTTTCCGTACATCCGGCCGAAGCGAACGCGGAAAGGTCGTCGGGGGTATCGCCGGCGTCTCCGATGAACCACACGGTTCCCGTGCCGGACAGCTCCTCCGGCGTGACAGCCTCGTTTTCGCCCCAGAGTGTTCCTGATTCCGCGGGGCTCTTGGCAAGCGACAGGTCCCGGACATTTTTGAAGTCGTCAGGATAGGCAATGGTCATATCCCGAAGGTAGTCATGCTCGAAGACCATGGCTGCCGGGGCCTTGGCGTTCGTCGCCACCTGGTCCCCTATCTTGCGCTCGGTATCCGGCGGTTCATTCACCAGGCTCTTGAGGGTGAGTTGTGGAACAAGGCTTACGGCAACCACGGCGGCCACGGCGGCATACCGCAGCCATGCCCGCCGGGCCGGAATGCTGACGATCCCCAGTCCCACCAGAAGGGCAAAAGCGGGGGCGGTAAAGGTCAGGTACCGGGCCACGTACACCGGCTGGGCAACAACGCTCACCAACGCAAGGCCTGCGATTGGGAAGGCAACTCCCACGAGGCACAGAACCACCAGGGTACGCGTCTGAGGCAACTTCCTGGCAGTCCAAAGGCCCAAGACCACGAGGCCGACCTCAAGGATGCCCAGAAGCGCAACGAACGCCAGGACCCATTGCGGCGGAAGGTTCCCCGTGGGGCGGTCCTCGCCATAGAAGAACTGCTTAACGGCTGCCGTGCTCAGCGTCTGCGCCAGGGACCTGTTTTCGATCCATGCCACCTGGGCCTTCTGGCCCAGGGCGAAGAGCAGGAAGGGCAGGACCCCGGCGCCGACGGCTGCGCAGGCAATGGCCGTCGCGATGGGCCGGCGCCGAAGCAGGATGGCCGCGAAGGCATGGGCCGCTACCGCCAGCACAAAGAACATAAACATCCAGACGCCAATGACAGCGCAGACGCCATAGAGAACCCAGTCGAGGACCCGGTTGGATTTCCACGCTCGCAGCAGCAGGAGGGTCAGGATGACGGCCAGCAGGGCGGTGAACGCCGACTGCCGGGCTTCGGTCCCCGCCCACACCATGCGGGGCAGCACAGCCAGGACCAGCCCGGAGGTAAGGCCCAGGGCGTTGGACCCCAGATTTCGTCCAATCACCACGGTCCCGGCGCACGCGAGGCCGACGGCCAGCGCTGACGGTGTCCGCATGGCGATCTCCGAGAAACCGAAAACGGACGTCCAGGCGTGCATCAGGAAGTAATACAGTCCGTGGACCGCGTCGACCGACTGCAGGAGAACCAGGAGTTGGCCAGGGGACCTGTCGACTGCGGAGATGGTGGCGATCTCGTCATCCCAGAAAGAGGGAATCCACAAGCCAACAAAAGCGACACAGAAAGCCAGCAAACCCACCGAGGCCGGCCCCGTCCAGCGCCGGCCGGCCAGTGGCAGCGGGCCTTCCTCGGGCCGTGCAACGCGGTGCCGCTGCTGTAGTTCCGGAGCGTCCGGCGGCTGATTCAACACAGTGTTCCCTCGAGGTCAGTCGTGTCGTGGAACAGGCCGACCCCAGGTCCGCTCCCCAATGAAGTTCCCGCAAATGACCGCCGGAACCGTACTCGGCGTACCAAATCGACGATACACGGGTGGGTGGGGGACAACTACGGGCCCCGGCAACACCCCGGTAAGCTCGAAGGCATGCAGGAGACGAAGCCGCCGGCGCCCCCGCGCCGCGCCCGCCTGGTTGTTCCCAGCCGCAGTGACCTGCTGTTGAGGAACTTCACAGAACTGATTGGCGGGCCCATGGGTTCCCGCTCCGCGCCAGGGCTGGTCTCCCCCGGCGTGTTTACGGTTGAGCGGGTGCTGATCATCCTGACGGTGCTGGCGGCCCTCGCAGGCATCCTGATCAAGGGCTACTGCCGTGCCAACGGTTGGGAGTCCCCCGGCCAGTTCTACTCCACGTGCTATTCCGACTTTCCGGAACTGTTCCGCAACCGCGGCCTGGGCGACGGTACCTTCCCGTTTTTCAGCCAGGGAAGCCTGTTCGAATACCCCGTCCTGATGGGACTCATCGCCGGCGCCACGGCTTGGCTCGTTCCCGGCCAGGGAGTCAGCGACGCCAGGATCCTCGGCTACTTCGACGTCAACGCCACGCTGATCGCCGCCGTCTGGATTGTTACCGTGCTGGCCACCGCACGGATGTCACGCCGGCGGCCGTGGGACGCGGCCATGGTGGCGCTGGCGCCCGGCATTGTGCTGGCCGGGACTATCAACTGGGACATGTGGGCCGTTGGCCTCCTGGCGCTTGGCATTCTGTGTTTCTCACGGGGAAGGCTGGTGCTTGCCGGCATCCTGATCGGACTGGGCACAGCCACCAAGCTCTACCCTGTCCTCATTTTCGGTGCCATCCTGCTCCTTGCCTTGCGGACCGGTAAGATCCGGACATTCCTGGTAACGGCAGGCGCAGCCCTCGTTGCGTGGCTGGCCGTCAACGTACCCATAGCGCTGATGAACCCGTCGGGCTGGCGGTACTTCTACCAGTTCACGGAGGACCGACCGGCCGGCTACAGCTCCCCCTGGTTCGCGTATAACCTCGTGGCAACCCGGCTCCGCTGGCGGGTCCTGGACGCCGAAGTCATCAACGCCCTGGCCCTGAACCTTTTTGTACTTGCTTGCGTGGGCATTGCGGTCATTGCCCTGAGCGCGGCGAGGCGGCCGCGGCTTGCGCAGTTGGCCTTCCTGATCGTGGCTGCATTCATCCTGACCAACAAGGTCTATTCGCCGCAGTTCGTGATCTGGCTTATTCCCCTCCTCGCCCTGGCCAGGCCGCGATGGCGGGACTTCCTTGTATGGCAAGGAATTGAGGGCCTGCACTGGGCCGCCATCTGGATGTACCTGGGACAGGTGACCAGCGGGGGAACCTCCCAGCACAATATTGATATGCCGTACTACGTCCTCGCGGTGGCAGGACATATGCTGGCAACGGCATATCTTATGGCGCGCGTTGTTTGGGACATCTACGACCCAGGCTACGATCCCGTCCGCCGGCATGACCTGGACGATCCGCAGGGCGGTCCCTTTGAGGGTGCACCGGACCGGTTGAGGCTCAATGTCTTCCGCCCGGCTGAGTCAGTCATTCCCTGGCGGGCCAAGAGCCATGCCTGAGGTCGCCGTCGTCGGATCCGGTCCCAACGGCCTGGCCGCAGCGGCCGTCATGGCCCGTGCGGGACTGCAGGTGGAAGTCTTTGAGGCAGCCGGGACCATCGGGGGCGGCACCCGGACTTCCGAGCTGATGCTTCCCGGGCACGTCCACGACATCTGCTCGGCGGTCCATCCGATGGCCCTGGCCTCGCCGTTTTTCCGCGCCTTCGAACTGGCCCGCCGGGTGGAACTCGTGGTTCCGGAACTGTCGTTCGGATCCCCGCTGGACGGCGGGCGTGCTGCTCTTGCCTACCATTCTCTGGACCGGACAGTTCAGGGGCTGGGCCTGGACGGTGCGGCCTACCGGAAACTCATGGGCCCCATTGTGAGCCGCATCGGGGGCGTGATGGACCTGACCCAGCATCAGCTCCTCCGGATCCCCAAGGATCCCGTCGCGGCCGCGATCTTCGGGCTGCGGACGCTGGAGCAGGGCTCGGGGCTGTGGAACATGCGGTTCAGGGAAGAACTCGCTCCGGCTTTGCTCAGCGGCGTAGCGGCACATGCGGTGTCGCGCCTGCCGTCGCTCGCCGCCGCAGGTGCCGGCCTGATGCTGAATGCCCTGGCCCACGCCCAGGGCTGGCCGATTCCCGTGGGCGGCTCGGCGTCGATCGCGGCCGCACTGGCGGACGACATCCGCGCCCATGGTGGCGTGATCCACACGAACCGGCCGGTTGAAAGCCTGAGGGAACTCGGCGGCACCCGGGCAACGCTGCTGGACGTGGCCCCACGCGGTCTGCTCAACATGGCCGGGGACGACCTGCCCGGTAAATACCGGCGGACGCTGGAGTCATTCCGCTACGGGAATGGTTCCTGCAAAGTGGACTACATCCTGTCAGGGCCGGTTCCATGGGCAGCCGAAGAACTCGCCGATGCCGGAACGGTGCACGTGGGTGGCACCCGCGCCGAGTTGGCCGACGCCGAAAACGAGGTGAGCGCCGGGAAGCATCCGGAGCGCCCTTACGTGCTGGTTGCCCAGCCGTCGCGCTTTGATGCAGGCCGCGCGCCGGACGGGCGGCAAATCCTGTGGGCCTATTGCCACGTGCCGGCCGGATCCACGCGGGACATGGGCGAGGCCGTCACCGCCCAGCTGGAGCGTTTTGCGCCGGGATTCCGCGACCTCGTGGTGCAGGTCCAGGTAACAACCGCGGCGGAACTCGCCGACTACAACCGGAACTATGTGGGTGGCGATTTCAGCGCCGGGCTGATGGACGTGCGTGGACTGATCCAGAGGCCGGTGGTGTCTCCCGTTCCGTGGAGGACACCTCTCCCGGGGGTCTACCTTTGCTCCTCCTCCACGCCCCCGGGCCCTGGGGTAACAGGCATGCCTGGCTTCTACGCAGCAAAATATGCTTTGAAAGACATATTCGACTTGAAGGTTCCCCCTCTCGGGATATAGGGCCCGGCCTGTGGGGCGCGAACTGTACGTTCGCGCTGTGTGAAGGCCGAGACGGGGCATAATGGCGCCGTGGGGAACTCAAAAAAACTGTCACTTGCCATGGTTGGAATCATTCTCGGCGCCTCGCTGGCCGCCTGCGACGACGGGCGGGGGGACGCGGAGGCCGCGGCGAAGCAGCTTGCCTCGGCCTTTGCCGCCCTCGACGTCGGCCCGGTCGCCTTTGAAGGCCGCGACTCGGCAGCTGTGAATGAGCAGCTCAAGGAAGTGTTCAAGGCACTCGAGCCGGACAAACCTATCGTGGAAGCCGGCGAGCTCACCCTGGACGGCGACACCGCCACCGTTCCCTTGGACTACACCTGGAAAATCGCGTCAGCGGAGTGGAAATACACCGTTTCGGCGGACCTCAAGAAGTCCGGCGGCGACTGGCTGGCTGTGTGGGATCCGGCAGACCTGGCCCCCGACCTTGCGGAAGGCGAGATCCTCACCAAAGGCACCCAGTCACCGCAGCGGGCCGACATCCTCGGCGCCGGGGATGCCCAGCTGGTGACCTACAGGCCCGTAGTGAACGTGGGCATCGACAAGCCGCGCCTCGGTTCTGCCGATGCTGCCGCTTCTGCCACCAGGCTGGCCCAACTGGTGGGCGTGGACCCGGCCGGATACGCCCAGCAGGTTGCCGCCTCCGGCGCTGAAGCATTTGTCCTCGCCATCACCCTCCGCGAGGAGGGACGCACCATCACGGACCAGCAGATTGCCGAGATCCCCGGCGCCCGGGGAATTGCTGCCACTGTGCCGCTGGCACCCAGCCGTACGTTCGCCCGTGCAGTCCTCGGTTCCGTCGGCGAAGCCACCGCTGAACAGATCGAAGCCTCAGCCGGAGCCCTGACCGCCGGTGACGTGACCGGTATCGGCGGACTGCAGCAGCAGTATGACGCCCAGCTGCGCGGCACGGACGCCGTTGTGATCCGCGCCCAGCGGGCCGACCTCACTGCTGACCAGATCAGGGCTGCCGCAACAGATCCCCGGCGGGTCGTCTTTCAGGTGGCGCCAACCCCCGGCACGCCCCTGAAAACAACTCTTGACCCGGCGCTCCAGTCTCTGGCCGAGACTACGCTCGCGGGTGTCGGCCCGGCGTCCGCGATCGTGGCGCTGCGCCCCTCCACGGGGGCGGTCCTGGCGGCCGCGTCAGGGCCGGGGAGCAATGGCTACAACACCGCCATGCTGGGCCAGTACGCTCCCGGTTCCACGTTCAAAATGGTTGACTCGCTGGCGATGCTGCGGAACGGGCTGACCGCGGACTCCAAGGTCGAGTGCACCCCAACGCTCAGCGTGGACGGCCGCACCTTCAAAAACGCCGAAGGCTACCCCGCCGGATCATTGGGATCCGTGACGCTCCGCGACGCCTTTGCCCACTCCTGCAACACGGCCTTCATCGCGGCACGTGACACCGTGTCCCAGTCCCAGCTCGAGGCTGCCGCGATGGCCATGGGAGTGGCAGTGGAAGCGCCGTCGCTTGGCGCCGCGGCTTTCCTTGGTTCGGTTCCCGGCGAGGCCGCGGGGACCGAACACGCGGCCTCGATGATCGGCCAGGGCAAGGTGCTGCTCTCACCGCTGGCCGCGGCCATCATGGCCGGTTCGGTCGCCAAGGGCGCTCCGGTCTCGCCGCAGCTGGTCCTGAACCCCGACGCCGGCGCTGCCGCGGGAGGCACCACCGGTGAGCCGACCGCGGAGGCCGGTTCGCCGTCGTCGACCGTTACCCCGGAAGCGCCCGCGCAGGCTTCCGACAAGCCGATCACGGCCGCTGAGGCGGCTGCCCTTTCCGACATGATGCGGGCGGTGGTCACGTCCGGCCACGCCGGTTTCCTGTCAACCGTTCCGGGCGCGCCCGTCGGTGCCAAAACCGGTACCGCGGAGTTCGGCAACGAGAATCCGCCCAAAACTCACGCCTGGATCGTGGCCGTGCACGGCGACCTCGCCGTGGCAGTGTTTGTGGAGGATGGCGGCCTTGGCGCCACCACGTCCGGTCCCCTGCTCAAGCAGTTCCTCACCGCCGCCAGCTGACCCTGCCGCTGGGGGCCGCCGCGCGGGCGTGGGAAGATTGTTCGCGTGGCCCACATAGACGTTTCCGGTATTGACTACTTCCTTTCCGACGGCACCCAGCTGCTGAACAGTGTGACGTTCAAGGTCCCGGACGGCACCAAAACGGCCCTGATCGGCCCCAACGGCACCGGCAAGACCACGCTGTTCCGGATCATTTCCGGCGACCTCGTTCCGGATGAGGGCGTCATCGGACGCTCCGGGAACATGGGAATCATGCGCCAGTTCGTGGGCCAGGTCCGGGACGACTCAACCGTCCGTGACCTCCTGGTCTCCGCGGCACCGCCTGCCCTGGCGGCAGCTGCCCGCGAAGTGGACGAGGCCGAGCTCGCGATGGTGGAGCACGACGACGAACCCTCCCAGATGCGCTACGCCCAGGCCATTGTGGACTGGGGAGACGCCGGGGGCTACGACGTCGAAACCGTCTGGGACGAGGTCTGCATGGCCGCGCTGGGGCTGCCGTTTGACCGCGCGCAGCACCGCCCGGCGTCGAGCCTCTCCGGCGGAGAGCAGAAGCGCCTGGTCCTGGAAGCCCTCTTCTCCGGACCGGACGAACTGCTGCTGCTCGACGAGCCGGACAACTACCTTGACGTGCCCGGGAAGCGGTGGCTCGAGGACAAGCTCAACGAGTCCAAAAAGACCGTCTTCTTCATCAGCCACGACCGCGAGCTGCTCAACAACGCCGCCGGCCGCATTGTCACACTGGAACCGGGCATCAACGGCGCCGGTGCCTGGATCCACGGCGGCGGCTTCGGCTCGTACGTGGATGCCCGCGCGGACCGGAACGCCCGCTTCGAGGAGCTGCGCAAGCGCTGGGACGAGGAGCACGTGAAGCTCAAGGAACTCGTCAACATGTACAAGAACAAGGCGGCATTCCGTTCCGACATGGCCAACCGCTACCACGCCGCCCAGACCCGGCTGGCGAAGTTCCTCGAGGCAGGACCGCCGGAGGCGCTGCCGATCGAACAGAACGTGCAGATGCGGCTCAAGGGCGGCCGGACAGCCAAGCGCGCCATCGTGGCAGAGAAGCTCGAACTGACCGGACTCATGAAGCCTTTCTCCACAGAGGTGTGGTTCGGGGACCGCGTCGGCGTGCTCGGCTCGAACGGTTCCGGCAAGAGCCACTTCCTGCGCCTGCTGGCCACCGGCGGCACGGATCCGGAGCGTGAGCACCTGCCGGTGTCCGACGTCGAGATCGCCGAAGTGCCGCACGAGGGCACCGTGAAGCTCGGCGCACGGATCCGTCCCGGCTTCTTCGCGCAGACGCACGTCCGCCCTGACCTGCTGGGCAAGACGCTGCTGGAGATCCTGCACCGCGGCGACGAGCACCGGTCCGGACTGGGGCGCGAGGCTGCTGCCGGCGCCCTGGACGGCTATGGCCTGGCTTCGCAGTCCGAGCAGAAGTACGAATCCCTGTCCGGCGGGCAGCAGGCGCGGTTCCAGATCCTGCTGCTGCAGCTTTCCGGGGCCACGCTGCTGCTCCTGGACGAGCCCACCGACAACCTGGACCTGCACTCGGCCGAGGCGCTGGAACGGGCCATCGACCACTTCGAAGGCACCGTCCTCGCCGTGACCCACGACCGCTGGTTCGCCAGGACGTTCGACCGCTTCCTGGTGTTCGGTTCTGACGGCAAGGTGTACGAGTCCGCCGAACCCGTGTGGGACGAGAAGCGGGTGGAACGCGTCCGCTGACACCCGACGCTCTCGCACTTCCTGCACGTTTTGGGCCGATGCTCTCTCACCGGGTGAGAGAGCATCGGCGTTTTTCCTGCAGGAAGTGAGAGAGCGTTTTTGTTTGTGCGGCGGTGAGGGTGCGGCAAGTGATCATCTGTATGTTTAAATGATCAAGATTTGCTAGCATTTGAGCATGAAGACGGAAGAGCGGCATCGGCTGATCGGTGAGCTGCTGCGCCGCCGCGCCGAGGTTTCGGTGGAGGAACTCACGGAGGCCTGCGACGCTTCCGGAGCCACCATCCGCCGCGACCTTGAGGTGCTCGCATCCCACGGTGTGTTGCGGCGGGTCCACGGCGGCGCCAGAAGCCTGATTGTCCGCGGCGAAAACCCCGGCTACGGGCAGCGCGAACTCGAGGACCAGGCCGTCAAAGTCAGGATCGCGGCCGCAGTGGCCGGCCTGCTCCGGGACCGGGAACACGTCTGGCTGGACAGCGGAACCACAGCCACGGAAATCGCCAGGACCCTGCGCGGGCGTGAGCTGACGCTGATGCCCATGTCCGTGCGCTCCCTGACTACGGTGACCGACGCTGACCCGAATGCCGGCCAGCGGCCCGCCCTGCTTCTTCCCGGCGGCAGCCTGGTTCCCGGGGAGCTGTGCTTCCGTGGCCCGCTCGCGGAGGCCAACATCAGGTCCCTGCGCTTCGATACCGCCGTGGTCACACCCTGCGCGCTGAACCTCAAGGACGGACTCCTGGCCCACGACCTCGAGGACGCGGCGGTCAAAAGGGCAGGCCTCGAATCAGCCGCCCGCGTGATCGTGGCCTGCGCCGGCTCCAAGTGGAACGCCAACGCGGTGGCCCTGGTGGCCGCCCTGGATGCGGTGCACGTGATCGTGACAGACAAAGACCTCAGTGCGGAAGAACTCGCACACCTCAACAAGCTCTCGGTGGAAGTAGTGAAAGCATGAGCACCAACACCCGCACCTCGGCCAGTCCCTCCCTCAAGGCAGCGGCGGCTGCCACCTTCATCGTTTTCGGAATCAACGGCCTGGTCTTCGCCAGCTGGGCGGCCCGCATCCCTGCCGTTACCGAGACGCTGCACCTGACCTCAGGCCAGATGGGCACACTCCTGCTCTGCACCGCCGTCGGCTCGCTTCTGGCGCTTCCGACGGCGGGCCTCGTGGTGGGCCGGATCGGAACCGCCAACACGGTGCGCGCCGCCGGCATGCTGGTGACGCTGGCGGGTGTCGGCATTGCCCTAAGCCTCTCGGCCGAATCCGTTCCGGGCACCGCCGTTTGCCTGTTCTTCTTTGGGATCGGCATCGGGCTCTGGGACGTCTCCCAGAACATCGAAGGCGCCGACGTTGAGCACAAGATGCGGCGCACGATCATGCCGCAGTTCCACGCCGCCTTCAGCGGCGGGGCCTTCGTGGGCGCCCTGATCGGCGCCGGCCTCTCCACCATCGGCGTCGGACTTCCGGTTCATCTCCTGGTCGTCGCCGGAGTGGTCGCCGTGGTGGCGCTGGTGACACCGCGGTACTTCCTGCCGCACATCGCCGCGGCAACACCGGCCGACGGCGAGCCCAAGCCTGCCAAGGGACCCTCGGCGTGGCGGGACGGCCGCACGCTCCTGATCGGCGTTGTGGTGCTCGGTGCAACGCTCACCGAGGGGGCCGGAAACGACTGGATCGCCAAGGCCTCCGTGGACGGGCTCGGCACTGCCGAGTCCACCGGTGCCCTGATGTTTGCCTTGTTCGTCCTGGCCATGACAGCGATGCGCTTCGTCGGGGGCAGGGTCATCGACGCCTATGGCCGGGTGGTTGTCCTCCGCGCCAGCATGGCGGCCGCCGCGGCAGGCCTGCTGCTGTTTGTCCTGGCCGGAAACGTCTGGCTCGCCGCTGTCGGCGCCGCACTGTGGGGAGTCGGGGCTGCCCTCGCTTTCCCGATGGGAATGTCCGCCGCCGCAGACGACCCCAAGCACGCAGCGGCACGCGTCTCGGTTGTATCCACCCTGGGGTATATTTCCTTCCTCGCCGGTCCCCCGCTGCTGGGCTACCTCGGTGACCTGACCGGCATCCACCTGGCACTGCTGGCCATCCTGGCGCCGATCCTGCTTGCCCTGCTGCTGGCAGGCGCCGCGAAGCCGCTGCCCGTCAAATAGCTGCCCGCCAACCTGCCGCGGGGCAATTAGTCCCGGCGGTAGGGTGGGGTCATGCAGAGGAAGCGACGCAGGGGCCAGGGCTTGATCAGCCGCATCGACCGGCATCTGGTCCGGGGGGTTTCGGCGTTCCCCGGCGGAAACCATGACGT
>DATCVX010000206.1:0-4227 GCA_036566705.1 Arthrobacter sp.
CTCACCCGTTCGCCACTAATCCCCCCAGCAAGCTGGAGATCATCGTTCGACTTGCATGTGTTAAGCACGCCGCCAGCGTTCATCCTGAGCCAGGATCAAACTCTCCGTTGAAGTAAAACAAAAACAGAAACAACCACCACCCCCGGGAAAACGGAAGAAAATGGCTGCAAAATTTGAAACCAGCTGTAAAAACCAAACCCAATCCACGGGGTGGACCAGACCTGGCCAAAACAACCAATCAATAAAACAATTGGTATCAACAAACTTGGCACACTATTGAGTTCTCAAACAACAGACACATTCGAATACTTCCCGAAACAAATTCATTTTCAATGAATTATTTTGTTTCGCATTTCTTCGCTGCGATGTTTCCAGCTTATTTCATTCATATTCACTTTGCAAATCCGGGTTATTTAACCGATATTCACTCTGTGGAACGAATCCGCCCAACAGAAAGGGAAGCATTTCTTCATTTCCGTGCTGTGCACACGAAGAATTGCTTCTCTGGTGTTGGGGGTTTGTCACCACTCAGCGGCGGCAACTCAGAAAACAATACACGCTCCCCTCCGGCCGTGCAAATCTGCCAGAGAGGAGCGTGCAATGGGGTCCAGGCAGGCGCTACGGGACCAGGACTTCCACGGTTGCGAGGTTCTTTTTGCCACGCCGCAGAAGCAGGTACTGGCCGTGCAGCAGCTCGGATTCGGAGATAACTGCTTCCGGATCGGAGACCTTCTCGTTGTTCACGTACGCTCCGCCTTCGCCGACGGTGCGCCGGGCGGCGGACTTGCTCTCTGACAGGCCCGAGGCCACGAGCAAATCGATAATCCCGAGGCCATCGACCTGGATGGTGGCGGAGGGAAGCTCCGACGTTGCGGCTTCGAGGGTCGGCTTGTCCAGCGCTGACAGATCACCATTGCCAAAGAGGGCGGCTGATGCGGCGATGACTTTCTCCGTCGCTTCCACACCGTGCACCAGCGAAGTCACTTCAAACGCAAGCTTCCGCTGGCCTTCGCGTGCAAACGGACGCTCGGCCACGGCCGCCGCCAGCTGCTCGATCTCGGCCCGGTTCAGGAAGGTGAAAACCTTGAGCCGGTCCACCACGTCAGCGTCGGCGGTGTTGAGCCAGAACTGGTAGAAGGCATAGGGACTGCACATGCCGGCGTCGAGCCAGATCGCGTTGCCTTCGCTCTTGCCGAACTTGGTTCCGTCCGAGTTGGTGATCAGGGGCGTCCCCAGGGCGTGGACGGTCTTGCCTTCGACCTTGCGGATGAGTTCGGTACCGCTGGTGAGGTTTCCCCACTGGTCCGAGCCGCCGGTCTGCAGCATGCAGCCGTGGTCGCGGAAAAGCTGGAGGTAGTCCATGCCCTGAAGGATCTGGTAGCTGAACTCCGTGTAGCTGATGCCCTCGTCGGAGCTGAGGCGGGAAGCCACGGCATCCTTGCGGAGCATGGTGCCGACCCGGTAGTGCTTTCCGATCTCGCGCAGGAAATCGATGGCGCTCAGCGGGGCGGTCCAGTCCAGGTTGTTGACCATGCGGGCAGCGTTGGCGCCGTCAAAGCTCAGGAAGCGGCGGACCTGCGCCTGAAGGTAGCCCACCCATTCCGAAACGGTGTCCTTGGTATTGAGTGTCCGCTCCGCCGTGGGGCGCGGGTCACCGATCAGGCCGGTGGAGCCGCCCACCAATCCCAGCGGTTTGTGGCCTGCAAGCTGGAGCCGCCGCATGACCAGGAGCTGGACAAGGTTTCCCAGGTGCAGGCTCGGCGCGGTGGGATCGAACCCGCAGTAATACGTGACCGGCTCACCGGCGAGGAGCTTTTCCAGCTCCCCTTCATCGGTGGAGACGTGGACCAGGCCGCGCCACTTCAGCTCCTGCCAGATATTGGCGAAGGTGGGGTCGTTCTGCTGGGATTGAAGATCGTTGAGTTCTGACACGACTTCTAAGTTAGCAGGATTGGCGGCCCCCGGCGCCGGATGAACCGGGCCGGCGGCCGCCATGCACCGCTGCCGGCCGGGCTAGCGTTCGATGCCGGCAGGCACGCCCTCTGCTGCGATCAGGCGGAGCCGCTGCGTGGGCCGGGTCATGGCGACGTAGAGATCCCCCACCCGACCGTGCTCGTGGTTGAGCATCATGGACGGCTCCAGCACCACAACGCCATCGAACTCAAGGCCCTTGGCCTCGCGGGGGCTGATGACCACGATGTCCTGCTCATAGCTTCCCGCCCCGGTGCCGATGCGGCGGCCATAGACGGCGCGCAGGGCTGAAGTGGCCTGCGGCAGGAGGTCGCCGTCGGCAATCACGGCCAGCAGGCCGCCGTCGAGCGCTTCCAGCTCCTCCGGAAGTGCCTCCACGAGCCGGCTGACGACGTCGCCGGGCGCCACCTTGTCGATGATGGGCGACCAGCGGCCTTCGCGGACGGCTTTCGGCGCGGACACCACAAGGCCGGCGGCGTTGGCCATCCTGGCGGCTGCCTCCGCGATCTGCGACGGTGTGCGGTAGTTGACCGTCAGCTCTTCCAGCTGCCAGCGGTCCCCGAACAGCGGGCCCAAGGCACCCTGCCAGGAGTTCGCGCCGGCTACGGAGCTGGTCTGCGCAATGTCGCCCACGATCGTGAAGGACTTCAGCGGGCAGCGGCGAACCAGCAGGCGCCATTGCATCGGCGAAAGTTCCTGGGCTTCGTCGACCACGATGTGGCCGAATGCCCAGGTCCTGTCGGACGTGGCACGCTCGGCTGCGGTCAGCCGGGCCTCGCGTTCCTGGTTCTGGTCCACCAGTTCCTCGGCAGTCATCAGCGCGTCGACGCCGGCAGCTTCCATGTTCACGATGGTCTGCTTGGCGTTCGCGAGGTCGCGTGCACGGTCGTGCTCCTGCTGTGCCAGTCCCCGGCCGGCGGCAGGGTCAAGTTCGCCAAGGAGCTCGGCCGCCTCGTCGAGGAGCGGAACGTCCGACTCGGTCCAGGGGGCGTCCACGGGACGGAGCAGCAGGGCACGCTCGGCAGGGGTGAGGTGCGGGGTGCACACTTCCAGGATCGCCGGCTTGCTGAAGAGCTCACTGATGAGCTTTTCCGGAGTCATGGGCATCCAGCACAGGTTCAGCGCGATCCGCACATCGCGGGCCGTACGGACGTCCTCCGCCAGATAGGAGCGGTCGGCATTGTTGCCAAGGCTCCCGGCTTCCACGAGCTCGGTCATCTGTTCGGTCAGCTCGCGCAGCAGGATCTTGACGAACGTCACGCGTGCCTCGTTGTGCGGCTTGCCGGTGGAGCGCGCGCGTTCCCGGGCGCGGCGGACCTGCCGGGGCGTGAGCTCCAGCTTCCGCCCGTCAACCTCCAGGACACGGTTTTCGGCGAAGGTCCGCTGGCGGTTGGCCACGGCATTCGCCACCACGTGGGCCATGTCCAGCCGGCCCTTGATGGCCGCGACGTCGGCTTCTGGTTCGGCCACGGCGCTGATGCCGGGCATCAGCCGGCCGAGGCTGGCCATCACAACACCGGTTTCGCCGAGCGAGGGCAGCACGCGTTCGATGTATTTCATGAACGACGACGACGGGCCCACCAGGAGCACGCCGGCCGTCTTCAGCCGGTCGCGGTGGGTGTACAGCAGGTAGGCGGCGCGGTGCAGCGCAACGGCCGTCTTGCCGGTGCCCGGACCGCCCTGCACCACCACAGCTCCCGAGATGGAGGACCGGATGATGCGGTCCTGCTCGGACTGGATGGTGCCCACAATGTCGGACATGCGGCCGGTCCGCTTGGAGTCCAGGGCAGCGAGCAGCGCCCCTTCGCCCTGCAGCGACTGGTTGTCGGTAAGCATGTCGGCGTCCAGGACGTCGTCCTCGATTGCCTTGACTACCCGGCCCTGCAGGATCAGGTGCCGGCGGCGCCGCACGCCCTGCCGGTCAAAGGCGGTGGCCTGGTAAAAGTGGCCGGCTTCGGGCGCGCGCCAGTCCACCATGAGCCGCTGCAGGTCCTCGGTGGTGAGGCCGATGCGGCCGATGTACTGGGCTTCCCCGGAATCCAGGTCCAGCCGGCCAAAGACCAGGCGGTCATCGACAGCGTCCAGCTGGGCGAGGCGGTCCTCATAGAGCGCGGCGAAGGCGTCACGCTCGGAAACATTCTGCATGGTGCCCACGGCACCGGCGCGGCGGACCTGCGCCAGCTGCTTGCGCTTTTCGGCGCGCAATTCTTCCAGCCGCGCATACAGGCCAGCAACATAGTCCCGTTCGTGGGCCAA
>DATCVX010000207.1:0-5135 GCA_036566705.1 Arthrobacter sp.
GACATCATGCGCCAGCTGAAAAGCAGCGGAACGTCCATCGTCTTCATCTCTCACAAACTCCGTGAGGTCAAAGCGGTCTCCGACACCATCACGGTGATCCGGCGCGGCAAGGTGGTAGGCAGCGCCGACCCTGCGGCGTCCACGGCGGAACTCGCATCCATGATGGTGGGCCGCGCCGTCAGCCTCACCCTGGACAAGGCTCCTGCCAAGCCGCAGGAGAGGACGTTCCAGGTCAAGGACCTCACCGTCATCGCCCCGAGCGGACAACACGTCGTGGACGGCATCAGCTTCGACATTGCGCGGGGCGAGATTCTGGCCCTTGCGGGAGTCCAGGGAAACGGGCAGACGGAACTGACCGAGGCCATCCTTGGCCTGCAGGAACGCGTGCACGGCTCGATCATGCTCGACGGCGAAGAGCTCCTTGGCCGAAGCGTCAAGGACGTCCTCAACTCCGGTGTCGGGTTTGTTCCGGAAGACCGCTCAGTGGACGGTTTGATCGGCACGTTCTCCATCGCCGAGAACCTCATCCTGGACCGTTACGACCAGCCCCCGTTCGCCAAGGGGATCAGCATGAGCCCGGCGAAAGTCCTCGAGAACGCGAAAACGCGGATTGGCGAGTTCGACGTCCGCACCCAGTCAGGGTCCCTGGCTGCGGGGACGCTGTCCGGAGGCAACCAGCAGAAGGTGGTCATGGCCAGGGAACTGTCCCGGCCGTTACGGCTGTTCATCGCCTCCCAACCCACACGCGGTGTTGACGTTGGTTCCATCGAATTCCTGCACAAGCGGATCGTTGCTGAACGCGACCACGGAACGCCTGTCCTGATCGTGTCCACGGAACTGGACGAGGTCATGGAACTCGCCGACAGGATTGCTGTTGTTTATAAAGGCAAGCTGGTGGGCATCGTGCCGGCGGGTACCGGCCGGGACGTCCTGGGCCTCATGATGGCCGGGATATCGCCGGAGGAAGCTGCACCAGCGGACACGTCGCACGCCGACAAGCTGCCCGCTGAAGGCGGGCACCCGGGAACCGACACCCCCGAGACCCCACGGACCTCCACTGCCAGCGCCGAAGGAGGCGACCATGTCTGACAAACATCCCCGCAAACACTCGGCTGACCAACATGCCGAACCCGTTGAGGCCGGTCCCGCTGCCGAGGAAACGGCCGCAGCGGTCGCCTTGGATACAGCCGGCGGAGCCATGGAACCGTCCGCGGTTCCGGCTACGGCCCAGAGCGGAAAGCTGCCCGGTGGTTCCGAAACGCTGGCCCGGAAGATCTTCACCGGCAGCGGCATGGTTTCCGTACTGGCCGTGCTGCTTGCCCTCATCATCGGAGGCCTGCTGATTGCCAGCACGGATGAACGGGTGGGCGCCACCTCCACCTATTTGTTCGCCCGGCCCACTGATTTCCTCTCCGCTGTCTGGACCGCCGCTACCGGCTCCTACGTCGCCCTGTTCCAGGGGGCGATCTTCAACCCGCTGGCTTCAAGCGTCGGGGTCCAGTTCGCCCCGCTGATGGAAACCCTGACCATCGCGACACCCCTGATCACGGCTGGTCTTGGCGTGGCACTGGCATTCCGCGCCGGGCTCTTCAACATCGGCGCCCAGGGCCAGATCATCATGGCGGGCATCCTCGCCGCCTGGGTGGGCTTCGCACTGCACCTGCCCGTGGGACTGCACCTGCTGCTGGTCCTCGTAGCCGGCATCGTCGGCGGTGCACTCTGGGGCGGGCTGGTTGGGCTCCTGAAGGCGCGGACCGGCGCCCACGAGGTCATCCTGACCATCATGTTCAACTATGTGGCACTGTACTTCCTGGGGTATCTGCTGAACACGCCGGCCTTCCAGCGACCGGGCGAATCCAACCCGATTTCGCCCATCCTGGATCCCACGGCCGTGTACCCCCAGATCCTCGGCTCACAGTACCGCCTGCACCTGGGCTTCATTCTCGCCATCGCCGCAACCGTCCTGGTGTGGTGGCTCCTCAACCGGTCCACGGTCGGCTTTGAATTCCGGGCCGTAGGCGCCAATCCCAAGGCGGCCCAGACCGCCGGCATCAACGTGTCCCGCTCCACCATCCTGGTGATGGCCATCGCCGGCGCCCTCGCCGGAATGTCCGGCGTCGCCCAGGTGGCAGGCACGGAAAAGGTCCTTACCGACGGCGTGGCCGCCACCTACGGCTTTGACGCCATCACCGTTGCACTGCTGGGACGTTCGACGCCGTGGGGCACTTTCGCCGCCGGCCTGCTGTTCGGCGCCTTCCGCGCCGGAGCCGTCCAAATGCAGATCCAGACCGGCACTCCCATCGACATCGTCCTGGTAGTCCAGTCCCTGATCGTCCTCTTCATCGCGGCTCCGCCGCTGGTGCGGGCGGTCTTCGGGCTGAATCCGCGGCGCAGGAAGCCGGCGAAAGCCGGAAGGTCCCAGAAGGCAGCAACCACAGGAGGCGCAGCATGAGCGCAACAGCAACGTCGCCCCTGCCCGGAAAGCGGGGGCCCGGAACCGCACAAGCCACAGACCAGTCATTGGCAGTCTCGGCCAAGCCGGTGACGTGGAAGACCCCCGTCACGTTGGCGCTGCTGGCGCTCGTCGCCTTTGTCTTTTTTGGCCTGCTGGGACCCAACCAGACCGCCGAGTTTGGCATTTCCACTGGCGGTGATTTCTTCCAGCTCCCGGCCGTTGAAGTGCCCGCCTTTCTCGGCGGCATCGTGCTTTCCGTGATCCTGATGGGGCTCGCAGCGTATGCAGTCTTCCTCAAAACAAAGGACCGGGCCGCCCCGGCCTGGCTGCCCGTCACCTTCACCGTGCTGTTCGTGACGGCCTTCCTGATCTGGGTTGTAGGCGGCGCGCGTACGCCCAGCATTTCGCTCGCGGGCCTCATCGCCGGATCCGTCACGCTGGCCGTTCCGCTGGTCTTCGGCTCCTTGTCAGGCGTCCTGTGCGAGCGCGTCGGCGTCGTGAACATCGCCATCGAAGGACAGCTCCTGGGCGGTGCCTTCACCGCCGCCATGGTGGCGACCATGACCAGGAACCCGTTCCTGGGACTGCTGGCCGCGGCGGTGGCAGGCGCCGTCGTCTCCATGGTCCTGGCCGTGTTCAGCATCAAGTACCTGGTCAACCAGATCATCGTGGGAGTTGTCCTCAACGTCCTGGTGTCCGGCCTCACCGGCTTCCTGTTCAGTACCGTCATGCAGGCCAACAAGGCCCAGTTCAATTCGCCGGTGGGCCTGGACAACATCGAAATTCCGGTACTGTCGGGGATTCCGATCATCGGGCCCATCCTGTTCAAGCAGACCCTGGTGGGCTACCTGATGTACGTCGCCGTCATCGTGGTCTGGCTGGGCCTGTTCAAGACCAAATGGGGGCTCCGGGTACGTGCCGTGGGCGAACACCCGCAGGCCGCCGACACCCTGGGCATCAACGTGAACGCCACCCGCTTCTGGAACGTCACCATCGGCGGCGCCATCGCAGGCATCGGCGGATCGTTCTTTACCCTGGTGGCGATCGACAGCTTCACCAAGGAAATCTCCGGAGGCCGCGGATTCATTGCCCTTGCGGCGCTGATCTTCGGCCGGTGGAACCCCATTGGCGCTTTCTTTGCGGCCCTGCTCTTTGGCTTCGCGGACAACCTGCAGAGCATCGTGACCATCATCGGAACCCCCGTGCCCAGCCAGTTCATGGCCATGCTGCCCTACTTGGTGACCGTCCTCGCAGTCGCCGGGCTGGTGGGCCGGTCCAGGCCGCCGGCCGCCAGCGGCATCCCGTATGTCAAGGGTTGATGGCCGTGACTGTTGACTGGCAGGAGCTCGAGGCGGCCGCAGTGGGCGCAATGCAGAATGCCTATGCGCCATACTCGAAGTTCCGGGTGGGGGCCGCTGCCCTCACCGACGACGGGCGGATCGTCAGCGGCTGCAACGTCGAAAACGCCAGCTACGGCCTGTCGCTTTGCGCCGAATGCGCGCTGGTGGGCAACCTGCACATGACCGGCGGCGGCCTTCTGCGCGCCTTCTACTGCGTGGATGCGGCCGGCCAGGTCCTGATGCCTTGCGGCCGCTGCCGCCAGCTGCTCTACGAATTCCGCGCTCCCGGCATGGAGCTGATGACCACCCAAGGCATCAAGACAATGGACCAGGTGCTGCCCGACGCATTTGGCCCCCAAAACCTGGAGGACTGAAGGTGACACAAGGAGCTGACGCGTTCGACGCCGTCGACATCATCCGCATCAAGCGGGACAAAGGCGCGCTGACCCCCGAGCAGATCGACTGGACCATTGACGCCTACACCCGCGGTGCGATCGCCGACGAGCAGATGGCGGCGCTGAACATGGCCATCCTGCTGAACGGCATGGACCGGGCGGAGATTTCCCGCTGGACGGCGGCCATGATCGCCTCTGGAGAGCGGATGGACTTCTCCGGGCTTCGGCGTCCCGACGGCGGTGTGAAAGCCACGGCCGACAAGCACTCCACCGGCGGGGTGGGGGACAAGATCACCCTCCCGCTGGCACCGCTCGTTGCCGTCTTTGGAGTAGCCGTGCCGCAGCTGTCCGGCCGCGGGCTGGGCCACACCGGCGGCACGCTGGACAAACTGGAGTCGATCCCCGGCTGGCGTGCGGACCTGAGCAACGACGAGATGATGGCACAGCTGCAGGACGTAGGCGCCGTGATTTGTGCGGCAGGTGCCGGGCTGGCTCCGGCGGACAAGAAGCTCTACGCCTTGAGGGACGTCACCGGCACCGTGGAAGCCATCCCCCTGATCGCCTCCTCGATCATGAGCAAGAAGATCGCCGAAGGCACCGGCTCGCTGGTCCTCGACGTCAAGGTGGGCAGTGGCGCGTTCATGAAGGACGAGGCACGGGCCAGGGAACTGGCCGAGACCATGGTGGCCCTCGGGAAGGACGCGGGCGTCAACACCGTTGCCCTGCTGACCAACATGGACACGCCCCTGGGCCTGACCGCAGGAAACGCCATCGAGGTGGAGGAATCCGTGGAAGTCCTGGCCGGCGGCGGTCCGGAAGACGTCGTCGAACTCACCGTCCGGCTGGCAGAGGAAATGCTGGCATGCGCCGGCATCCACAACGCCGATCCCCGGGCGGCGCTCAAGGACGGCCGGGCCATGGACGTCTGGAACCGCATGATCCAGG
>DATCVX010000208.1:0-5224 GCA_036566705.1 Arthrobacter sp.
GGCCTGGGCAGCGCGCGCCCCGACACCACCGAAACCTACACCGCGGAGAACCACACGTCGTTCGACGGCCGGCTGCTCGCCGTCGTCCGTCCCACCACCGCGGGCGGAATCACGGTGCGAATCAGCGCCGACGGCTTCGAAGACGTCGGCGTCACCCTGACGGCCTCCGCGGCTGACGCCAGCGAAGCTGCCGGGCTTCGAGACGAGGTGACCGCCCTCGCCTGACGCTTGGGCAACGCGCTGCCAGAGGAAAACGGACGACGGCGGGAAGCACCCGCCGTCGTCCGTTTGCCGTGGTCCGACTACTGCGGAACGCAAGCTTCCACGGAGCCGAGATGCAATTGGGCTCCTCCGGCGACAAACTGCCCGAAGGTGGAGTATCCGCCGGCCTCTGCTATGGCCTTGTACACGTTGACGTCCAGCACGCCCGCGGAGGCCTCCGAGGAAACGATCAGGCCTACACAACTGGCCCTGTGGTTGGCTGCCTGAGCTGCGGGCAGCCCCATGGCGAGGGCGAGAAGCGTCGCGCTGGACAGCATGGCGAATCGACGGATGTGAGTTTTCATTGTTTACCCCTGGAGTTCGGTTTTCCATCAAAGGATGAGTGGCAGTTGTGCGGCCGGGCCACGGCGTGGCCTGCCCGGCGCAAAGAGGCCTGTCCGTTGCCCCCAGGGCGTGGTCCCAAACGCGGCGCCTGCCGCTACGGCGGCGCCTTCGCAGACGGGGCACTGATCTCCGTGCCCACTGGAAAGACTACCGCTGCTGAAATTCGCCGTCCACGGCCAGCGTGGAGTCGGTCACATCGGCCTGAATCCGCTTGCATTTACGGTTCGGCACAACGCACCATGGATTTGGGAATGCGCTTTCCTGATGTCGAATTCCCTGTCCTCACCGCTGAAGACGCGGCCTTGCGATAAAGCCTGGGCCGGCAGCCGCCTTGAATGGAAGTACTGACAATGACGTTCGAAACTGACCACTCCGTGACCCTGAAAATCTGGGACCGCTCCGCCATCGACCACACCCTCGAAACAGTGGTGCAGGACCTGGCCGGCCGGGCGAAAACCGCCAAATCGAGCATCGCCGTGCACTGCAGCGGTCCGAACATTTTCACGGTCAGCGTGCGCGTGTAATCGGTCACATTTTCGGCTTTTCGGTTGTCAATGACGCCTGCCACCGTGAACCATGAACAAGGGAATTCGTTTCCCGCCTACCTGAACCAGCAATCCTCACCGACGAGGATGCGGCTCCAAACAACGACGTGGGGCCGTCGACTGCATGAGTGAAAGTACTGACAATGACGTTTGAAACCACTGATTCCGTAACGCTGAAAATCTGGGACCGCTCGGCCATCGACCACACCATCGACGCCGCCGTGCAGGACCTCACTCCCCGGGCCAAGGCCGCCAAATGCGGCATTGCCGTCACCCGCAGCGGACCCAACACCTTCACCGTGGGCCTGAGCCGCAACGTGCCGCAGGGCGCCACGTTCGAGGAAGTCACCCGCTAGGAACCCTAAGCAGTGGACGACGGCGGGACCTCCCGCCGTCGTCCGCTTCACTTAAGCGGAGGCGGGCCGCCAGCCCTCCAGTTTGAGCAGCCGCGCGGCATTTCCGCCGAAAATCTGCTGAAGCCCGGCGGCGGGCATCCCCATCTCCCAGCAGATCCTGAGCTGGTCCACGAGGTACCGCCGCGCGAATCCGCGCGGGAACCATGACGAGTCCGAGCCGAAGATGATGCGTTCCGGTCCCATCGTTTCGTAGAAGCGGCGAAAGAGATCCTCAAGGGTGAGGCGCTGCGCCATGTACCTGACCCACTGGTTGGAACCGGACGTATCCACCACCACGTTAGGGCAGGCCCACATCAGGAAAAGCACCTCCTGGACGTGCTGGATCCCAAAGTGCGGGATCACGAAGGTGATCTCCGGGAATCTCTTGGCCGCGCGTTCGAGGCTCGCGGGGTTGCTGTACGCATTCTGGGCGATGCCGCCCGCCGATCCGCAGTGGCCGAAGTGGATCAGGACAGGGACATTATGGCGGGAAGCGACCTCCCACACCGGATCTGCCGCCGGATCGTCCATCCGGGACGAAGCGAGGGGCGCGAACAGTTTCAGCCCACGGAGTCCCCGAACCACTCCGGCTTCAAACTCCCGGGCCGCCCCCGGCGCGAACGGATCGGCCATCGCGGCCATGCCCACGAATTTTCCGCCGCCACGGGCCACCAGGCCCATCATCGCGTCGTTTCCGCCGGCGGTCACAAAGGTGGCGTACTCGATCCCGTTGTCGTCCAGCTCCCTGATCCAGCGGTCCGATTCCGCTTCCCAGCCGGCATCCGCCGACAACGGTTCGGGATCGGCAAAGTCCCAGCTCCGGCGCCACTGGGCCGACGTCCTGGCGACGGCGGCAGAACGGGCGGCCTGACCGGCGTCGTATTCCTCGCAGCCGCTCCTGCCGTCGGAGCCGCCGTCCGGCCCGAACTGGCCGCCCGCCAGGGAGCGGGTCAGGGGGTCGTGGGGCATCCGGAAGTGCAGGTGGAAGTCGATGATCGAAAGCCCCTGGACGGTTGGGCGGCCATTAATGATGTCCGTGTGCACTTTGTTTGCTCCTCAGCTCACTGTCGCCGCCGGAAGTACGACGGCGGCGCGGAGGTCGGGTGCGGTGGCCACCAATTGGGTGGCGTAGCCTACCCCGGAGGCCAGGGCGTCCGGCCAACCTGCGCCGCGGGCGGCCGAGACAAGGAAGGCTGCGTTGAACCCGTCCCCGGCCCCCGTTGAATCGACCACGGCAACGTGGGCCGCCGTCTGGGTGGACCATCCCCCGTCAGGGGAGGCAAGGCCGGCGCCGCGGGCGCCCATCTTGACGGCAACCAGCGTCTTCGTGGTGACGGACAACAGGCGGGCGGCGCGCTCGGTATTCTCGTCGTCCATCAGGCCGTGCAGTTCGTCGTCGTTGGGCAGGAAGATGTCCACCAGGGCAAGCGCACTGACAACTTCCTGGCGCGTGGCCGGGGTCCAGCCACCCGGCGGCCAGCCGGTGTCCAGCACTGTTGTGGCACCCGACTGGCCGGCCCGTCCGAACAGGCCTGCAGCCGCGGGGCCGCGCATCCCCGGCAGCAGGAAGTAGCCGGCCAGGGCGACGTATCTGTTGGACAGCATGTCGTCAGAGATGTCGTCAGGGGTCATCGACCCCATGGCGCCCAGCGAGGACAGGAAGGCACGGTCGCGCCCCGGAGCCTCCACTGCAACGGTGATGCCGCTGGGTTCACCCGGGGTCCGGAGCAGCCGTGCCTCGAGCGAGGGCAGCCGGAGTTCCGCTTCCAGGAGGGTCACCGACGCGTCGTCGCCCACGCGGCTGACCAGGGTGGTGGGGAAACCCAGGCCGGCGCACCTCACGGCAAGGTTCCCCGCGGAACCACCCAACCGGAGGGACACCGAGGACACCACACGTTCGGTACCGGGCTCGGGCAGGTCCCGGGTGTCGGCCACCATGACATCGATGTTGGTGTTCCCGATGATGGTGATCCCATCAGTCACCAATGGCCCCTGCCTGCATCCGCGGCGGCCGCCATCAGCCGTTCCCTGGCCGAGTCAATCAGGCTCCTCCTGCTTTCGACATCACGACCGAAGGCGTCTGCGCGGTGCCGGGACTCTGTGGCGTTGCGCCGCACGGCTTCGCTGCCGGGACTTCCGTCCTGGGCTCGGGCGAGGATCAGTTCGGGCTGCTGGCCTGCGCTCAGTGCCGTGGCCACCAACTCCGCTGCCGCGTCTATGCCGGAGTCCGCGAAAGCCTTCGCTACTCCGTCCGCGGTCCACTCGGCAGGGGCGTCAGCCCGGACCAGCCGGCCGACGACGTCGTGGGCGGTCCGCCACGGGATGCCGCGGGCGGCGAGCGCCTCGGCGACGGCCGTCGTGGTGGCTCCGGAGGCGACGATTTCCGCACGGTCCGGCAGTTCCAGCACGTGCAGGTCCAGCAGCAGTCCGTCCAGCATCCGTATGAACCGGACCACGCGCTCCCCCGCCCGCCACAAGTGTTTTTGCACGTCAGTCGTGGCGTTGTTGGAATCCTCGTACCAGGCGGAGCCGATGTTGGCGTAGGTGGCTGCCATGTCCGCCGCAGTGACACCGGCCATGGACACCATGTGTTCCAGCACCACGGGGTTCTTTTTTTGCGGCATGATCGACGAACCCTGGGTGTAGGCCGTCGGTGTTTCGACCCATTTGAAGGTCATCCATTCGAGCAGCACCCGGGCGAAGCGCGCGCCGGTGGCCGTGATCCGGGCCTGGACCGCGGCCAGCCGCATGAAGTGCTCCGCTCCGGCCACGGCTTCGTAGCTGGAGGTGAAGCTGGAACCGAACCCGGTGAGCTCACCGACCATTCGCGGGTCGATCGGCAAGTCTGTGCCGGTGAACGCCGCCGATCCCAGCGGCGAAACGTTCAGCTCGTCGTAGATGCTGAGCATGTCCTTTGCCTGGCTGAGCATCGCTTCGGCGAGACCGGCGAGGACGTGGCCTATCGTCGTCGGCTGGGCGGGGCGGCGGTGGGTGAACCCGATGATCAGGCTGTCCGCGTTCGCGGCGGCCTGCACGGCCGCGTCGTTGGCTGCCTGGACCACCAGGGCGGTCTGGTCCAGCAGCTGGCGCCGCAGCACCATCCTGAACACACCGGCGTCGAGGTCGTTCCGGCTCCTGGCCAGTTGGACGTCCAGTTCCGAGGTGGGGATGTTGCACTCGGCGGCGAGCTGCTGTTCCAGGAAGTAGTACGGATCCTCAACGCTGCCGTCGAAGACGTAGGCCTGTCCGCCCGATTCGGTCCTGGCCCAGAGTGCCAGGAGGCCCTTCAGCAGGACCTCTCCCCGGCCGTGCGGCAGGATGCCCTGCCGGGTCAGCATCAGGACGTGCGCGAGGCTTGCTTCGACCATGGCCGGGTAGATGTGCGGTGCGGCTTCGTCAAATGCGTCCCGCAGGTGGTTGTCCCAGTAAATGGACAGATTCTCGCGGTCCCTAAGGTTAGGGCGCGGCATTGACTGGTTCGTTGGCGTCTTCATTCTTATCACCGGTTTCGTGTGTCGGGTTGAGCATAGGGGCCAGCACGGGAGTCAGCGCGAAACCGGAATCTCGAGGACCGCCGGTCCGGGACTTTCTGGTCCGTCGGGGCGACTCGAGCCGTTGCGAAATGACCAGGACCAGAAGGATCAACACCATCTGGAGTGTGCCGTAGGCTGCAGCAGT
>DATCVX010000209.1:0-4130 GCA_036566705.1 Arthrobacter sp.
GGCCGCTGCTGGCCGAGGTGCAGTCGCTGCTCGCCGAAAGCCCCAACTCGCAGCCGCGCCGTGCCACCAGCGGCCTGGACAGCTCCCGCGTGTCCATGCTGCTCGCCGTCCTGCAGCAGCGCGCCGGATGCCTCCTGCACAAGGACGACTCCTACGTGGCAACGGTGGGCGGCGTGAAGCTGAGTGAACCCGCCACGGACCTCGCCGTCGCGCTGGCGGTGGCATCGGCCAAGGCCCGGAAACCGCTGCCCATCCGCCTGATCGCCTTTGGCGAGGTGGGCCTGGCCGGCGAGGTCCGGCCTGTGCCCGGCATCAACCAGCGCATCCAGGAGGCCCACCGCCTGGGCTTCACGCACGCCGTCGTCCCGGCCAGCCACAACGGCCCGGGACCCGTGCCGGCGGGCTTCTCCGTGCGCGAGGTGGAGCATCTGACCGAGGCGCTGAGCCTTCTGATCGGGTAACAGGTGCGGTAATCGCTGCTCACGGATGCGTCTACCGCTAGGCTGGCGGAACGACCTTCAGGCAGCCGGGGGTTCTTATTACTGCGCCTGGGGGGCCGGAGTGATTAATCGAATACAAGAAGGCAGATCCATCCTCGACGAACCGGCGGAACGCAGTCGTCTCGCCGGAAGGGTCGACGCGTTCTTCGGGGGCCTGGGCGCCCGGGGCCGGGTGGTGATGAGCCAGCTTCCGCTCACGGTTACTGTGGTGCTCATCGTGGTGGCTGCCGGTCTGTTCAGCCCCGAAACCCTGGCGGACGATGCCTTCAGGCTGGCCTTGCTGGCGCATTCGGCCATCTTCGCCGCCTGCGTGGCCCTTCCGTGGGACCGGCTCCCGTCCGCCGCGTTCACGGTGATACCTTTCCTTGACTGCCTTGCCATCGGCTTCACACGCCAGGCCGGTGGCGCCAATTTCGCGGTTCTGAGCCTGCTGCTCGTGTTCCCGGTGGTGTGGCTCGCCATCGGCCGCCAGCGCATCAGGGTTGTACTGGCCGTGGCGGCCACGGTACTCAGCACGGTTGTCCCCGCATTGGCCTTAGGTGGGCCGCCGGCCCAGGGCTCGATGATCCGGACCATCTTTCTGCCCCTCGTTATGGCGGCAATCGCTATCACAGCGCATGTCGTCTCCGGGACACTTCACCGCCAGCGTAAGGCCATGGTCAAAAAGGACGAGGCGCTGGCAGAAACACTCACCGAAAGCGTGGAACGCCAGCGGCTCCTGGATGCCGTACTCGGCGCGGTGGGGGTGGGCGTCTGGGTGGTTGACCATGAGGGGAACAACGTCCTGACCAACCGGGCTATCCGCGCCGATCCCGTCCTTTGCCGGCTGGCCGACGGGGACACAGGGACGCGTGTGCTGCAGGGCGACCAGGCAACTCCGGTGGCGCCCAGTATGCTCCCGGTTGCCCGCGTTGCCAGGGGCGACATATTCACGGACGAGCTTCTGTGGGCAGGCGACGAGAGGGAACAACGTGCCTATTCGGTGAGCGCACACGTTATCCGATCCACGGACGGCGTCCGCAGCGGGGGCGTCATAACGTTCGTGGACGTGACGGCGCTGATCACGGCGCTGGCCGCCAAGGACAACTTCGTCGGCACGGTCTCGCACGAACTCCGGACACCGCTCACCTCCATCCTCGGCTACCTGGAACTGGTCCTGGACGAGCCGGGGCACGAGACGATCGAAGCTGAGCTGCGCGTGGTGCACCGCAATGCCACCCACCTCCTGGGCCTCGTGAACGACCTGATTGCGGTGGCCTCCGAACGGGTGGAGCTGTCGCTGCAGGAAACGGACCTCGCCCGGCTCCTCGCCGACGTCGTCAGTTCCACCCTCCCCCAGGCCGCGAACAGGGGCTTGGAGCTGGTGCTCGAGGCCGAGCAGCCGCTGACTGCCCGGATGGACAGCGACCGGATCCGGCAGGTCGTGGGGAACCTGCTTTCGAACGCGATCAAATACTCCCCCGACGGCGGCCGCATCACCGCGCGTGCGCACAGAACCGGAGCGGACCTCGTCTGTTCAATCACAGATCCGGGCGTCGGCATGAGCGCGGAGGACCAGGAGCAGGCCTTCACCAAGTTCTTCCGCTCGGCGCGGTCACGCGAAACGGCCATACCCGGGGCGGGGCTGGGGCTGCCCGTCAGCAAGACCATCATCGAAGGCCACGGCGGTTCCTTGAGCCTCACCAGCGCCCCGGGCGAAGGAACCACGGCGACGTTCATCCTGCCGGCCTCCTGATCAGCGTCCGGCAGCCCAAGGAAGTCCGCTAGCTCCCCGCAATCACCAGCGCGACGCTGTGTCCGCCGAAGCCGAAGGCGTTCACCAGGCCGGCCGGGGCGGATCCCGGAGCGAGGGTGTGGGCGGTGTCGGTGATGACGTTCAGGTCCACTTCCGGATCCAGCGCCTCAACATTCAGTGTCCCAGGGAGCTGACCGGTCAGCAGGGCCTGGACCACCACGACGGCGGCCAGCGCACCTGCTCCGCCCAAAAGGTGGCCGGTGTGGCCCTTGGTGGAGGTCACGGGCACGTCGGAACCAAGAATGGCGGTGATGGCCTGCGCCTCCAGCCGGTCCCCCACCGGGGTGGAGGTGGCGTGTGCGTGGACGAAGCCGATGTCCGCGGCGTCCATTCCGGCCGAGGCCAGGGCCTTCTGGATGACCCGCCGCTGCATGGCCGGGTCCGCCGCCACGATGTCGTTCGCGTCAGAGGTCACCGCGCCGCCGGCGACGGCGGCCAGGACGGCGGCCCCGCGCGCCCGGGCGTGCGCCTCGCTCTCCAGCACCACGATGCCTGCCCCCTCGGCGAGCACAAACCCGTCGCGGCCGCCGTCGAACGGGCGCGACGCGTGCTGGGGTTCGCCGTTGCGCGTGGAGAGGGCCCGGATCTGGGAGAACCCGGTGATCACCAGGTCGTTCACCGAGGCGTCCACGCCGCCGGCAATCACGACGTCGGCGGCTCCGGACCGGATCATTTCGGCGCCCTGGACGATTGCTTCGGCGCCGGACGCGCAGGCGCTGACGGGTGTCCTGGCTCCGCCGCGGGCGCCGAGGTCGATGGACACCCAGGCGGCGGGTCCGTTGACCATGAGCCGGGTGAGGGTGTGCGGCGAGACCCGGCGCGGGCCGCCGCTGGCCAGTGCCCTGTCCTGCTCAATCGTGGAACCGAGGCCGCCGTAGGCGGAGCCGATCACCACGGCAAACCGCTCGGGGTCGACATCGGGCGCCCCCGCCTGCTGCCAGGCTTCGCGGGCGGCCACCAGCGCAAGCTGCCCGCACCGGTCCATCCGCTTCAGCTCGCGGGTGGTGAGGTGCTCCGAGAGGTCAGCCGTGACCTGCCCGGCGATGCGCACGGGCAACCGCGCTGCCCAGTCCTCCTCCAGCGGGCCGATCCCGGAGCGGCCGGCCAGCAGCGCTTCCCAGGTCTGCCCCAGGTTGGATCCGAGGGGGTTGATAGTGCCGGCGCCAGTGATGAGCGCTCGTGGTTGGTCTGCAGACATGGGACGCTACTTTGCGGGGTTGTGGGTGCCGATGGGCACGAGGGTCAGATCGGGGTGGTTCTTCTCGATCCGGCGCAGCGCCCACACGTCGTTGAACAGGGCGAGGTATTCGCCGTCGGAGCGCAGCAGCACCTCGGCGCCGGGCACGGTGGACAGCGCCGCCATGGCGTCCGCCGTCGAAATCCGGGCAATGGAATAGGGCAGGCGTTCCAGCCGCATCGGCGCGCTGAAATCGTGCGCCATGCGGTCCTCCACCACTTCGAACTGCATGGGGCCGACGGCGGCAAGCACCGGAGCCTGGTCGCCGCGGACGTCGGAGCGGAGCACCTGGATGACGCCTTCGTGTTCGAGCTGCTCGATGCCGCGGCGGAACTGCTTGAAACGGCTGGGGTCCTTGGACCGTGCCACCTGGAAGTGCTCGGGTGCGAACAGCGGGATGGCCGGGAATTCCACCGCGTCCTCCATGAACAGGCTGTCGCCCACGCGGAGCGATGAGGCGTTGACCAGGCCGACGACGTCGCCGGGGTAGGCCTCGTCGATGACCTCGCGTTCGCGGCCGAACACCTGCTGGGCGTACTTGGTGGCGAATGACTTCCCGGTCCGGGTCTGGGTGACAACCATGCCGCGCTCGAAGACA
>DATCVX010000210.1:0-21146 GCA_036566705.1 Arthrobacter sp.
CCGCCGGTGGAAGAGGACGTAGCGTGGGTTTATCCGCGACGGTGCGCCAGCTATTTGGAGTAGTACGGTGCACTCCAGAACGCACCTTACGGAGATGGTCTGTGTGCGCGTCCGTCGGGATTGGCCAGCCGCAGGAGCGTCTCGGGTAGGCTAGAACAGCAGACTTTGCACGACATTGCGCTGCCCGTATTCGAACTGGAGATTTTGTGACTGCTGACCTCGTCATTGTAGGGTCGGGCTTTTTTGGCCTGACAATCGCAGAACAGGCCGCGACTGAGCTTGGCTTGAAGGTGGTCGTCATCGACCGCCGACACCACATCGGTGGGAATGCCTACAGCGAAAAAGAAGAGCAGACGGGAATCGAAGTTCACCGCTACGGTGCGCACCTTTTCCACACGTCCAATGAGCGGGTATGGGAGTACGTCAACAGGTTCACCACCTTCACGAACTATGTCCACAAGGTGTATGGGGTGCACAAGGGCGAGGTCTATTCGCTGCCCATTAACCTGGCCACGATCAACCAGTTCTTCCGGGCAAACCTGACGCCAGGCCAGGCACAGGCATTGATCCAGGAACAGGCCGGAGAGCTCGCCGGAACTGACCCTCAGAACCTGAACGACAAGGGCATCCAACTCATCGGCCGGCCGCTCTACGAAGCCTTCATCAAGCACTACACCGGCAAACAGTGGCAGACGGATCCGAAGGACTTGCCCGCCGGTATCATTTCCCGGCTCCCGGTGCGGTATAACTACGACAACCGGTACTTCAACGACACATACGAAGGCCTGCCCACAAACGGCTACACCGCCTGGATTGAGAAAATGGCGGAGCATCCGAATATTGAGGTCCGGCTCAACACCGACTTCTTCGACGAATCCCACGAGTACAGCAAGGGCAAGGTAGTCGGCAACATTCCCGTAATCTACACCGGCCCGGTCGACCGCTACTTTGACTACGCCGAAGGCGACCTTTCCTGGCGCACCATCGACTTCGAGGAAGAAGTGCTGGACGTTGGGGACTTCCAGGGTACGTCCGTGATGAACTACAACGACGCCGATGTGGCCTATACCCGGATCATCGAACCCCGCCATTTCCACCCGGAACGCGATTACCAGACCGACAAGACCGTTGTCATGCGTGAGTTTTCCCGCGCCGCGGAAAAGGGCGATGAGCCGTACTACCCGATCAACACCGCCGCTGACAGGGAGCGACTGCTCAAATACCGCGATCTCGCCGCCGCTGAACAGAACGTGCTTTTCGGCGGTCGCCTGGGCACGTACAAGTACCTGGACATGCACATGGCCATTGGCTCGGCCCTGGCCATGTTTGACAACAAGATCCGGCCGCACTTCGAAAGCGGCGCCAAGCTTGAAAGTGGAGGAGTGGACGCATGAGCAAGACGACAGCCTCGAGCGCGTGGTCAACCTTGCAGAGGGTGATCCTTCCATCCGCAGACCAGATGGACACCGTATCTCTGTATGTTGACGCAGGTACGGCAAGCGGCATCCGGCTTCGGGAGAATGACGAGCTGGCGCGCACGCCCAAGCTGCCGGAGCAGAAGCTGCAGTTGTTCAGCTCCGGCAGCCGCGAGGCGCATTTTGAGGACCTGCTGACACGGCAGTCGATGCGCGTCCGGTCGGGCGAACAGATGTCTTTCGGCACCTACTTCAACGCTTTTCCTGCCAGTTACTGGAAACGCTGGACCTCGGTCCGGGACATTCGCCTGGTGGTCACGACGAGCGGCACCGGAACTGTCACCGTCTACAAGTCCAACGCGCGAGGGTCCGTTCAGCGCGTGGATGGCAAACACGTCGACGGCACTGCCACATCTGTCTTTGACCTCACGTTGAAGCCGTTCGGCGACGGCGGGTGGTACTGGTTTGACCTGGCCGCAAGCTCGGGCGAACTCCTCTTGGAGACCGGGGAATGGCAGGCCGAGGGCAGCAGCGACTCCAAGGGCCAGGTCACGCTTCAGATCACCACCATGAACAAGCCCGATTTTTGCCTGAACAATGCCCGCATCCTGGCTGAGAATCCTGACGTCCTTGAGAACGTTAAAGAGATCCTGATAGTGGACCAAGGAACACAGAAGGTTGAGGCAGAGGATGGCTTCGCCGACGTCAAGGAATCTCTTGGCGGAAAACTCAGGGTCATCAACCAGGCAAACCTGGGTGGGTCCGGTGGGTTCGCTCGCGGTATGTACGAGTCGGTGGAAAACGGCAGCGATTATGTGCTGCTCCTTGACGACGACATCGTGGTCGAGCCTGAGAGCATCGTGCGACTGCTCACCTTCGCTGACCATTGCAAGACGCCCACTATCGTCGGCGGCCACATGTTCGACCTCTACAACCGGAGCGTGCTCCACACCTTCGGTGAGGTCGTGGACCCGTTTCGGATCGTCCCGGCCCTGCCGCACGCCGACATGGAGGTACGGCACGACTTCAGCATCGCCAACCTCCGCCAGACCGCGTGGCTGCACCGGCGCGTGGACGTCGACTACAACGGCTGGTGGATGTGCCTGATCCCCACCGAGGTTATCCGGGAAATCGGCCTCTCTCTGCCGCTCTTCATTAAATGGGACGACGCCGAGTACGGTCTTCGCGCGCGCGAAGCCGGGTTCGCGACGGTGTCCCTTCCGGGCGCCGCGGTGTGGCATGTTTCATGGATCGACAAGGATGACCTCGTGGGATGGCAGGCGTACTTCCACGAGCGCAACCGCCTGATTACTACCCTGATCCATAGCCCATACCCGAAGGGCGGACGGGTATTGCGCGAATCGGTGCAATCCGATGTCAAGCACCTTGTGTCGATGCAGTACTTCACGGAACACGGACGCATCGAAGCTTTGAAGGACCTGTTCAAAGGGCCCGAGGAACTCCACAGGGTGCTCGGCACCAAGCTGCCTGAAATTAATGCCCTGAAGGCTTCCTACCCGGACGCGCAGCTCAAGGACGATGTCGATGACTTCCCCGCTCCGAAACTGGGCCGTGGTCCGATGGGCGGCACCGTCGTCGGAATGCCCAGCAAGAAGGAACTCATACCCTGGGGCATCAAGACTGTTGCCCGGCAGTTGATCAAGGCGCCAGGTCCGGAAAGCGCCGAGCGGCCCCAGGGCTATCTTGCCCATCGGGACAACCGCTGGTTCCGTGTCGCCCACTATGACAGCGTGGTGGTCTCCAACGCCGAAGGAACAGGCGCATCCTGGTATCAGCGCGACCCCAAGAAGCTCAAGTCGATGCTGACGGAGGCAACCCGCCTCCATGTCCGGCTCTTCCGTGAGTGGGACCGGCTGGCCGAGCAGTACCGCAATGCCGTCGCCGAGGTCAGCTCGATGGAGTCGTGGAAGAAGACCTTTGACGCTGCTGCGGAGGACTCGAAGTAGATGTCCGGCACTACTGAAGAAATGATCCGCCCGGGCCAGGGGCGCGGCCTGCTTGACGTCTACGACCATCGGTTCCTGCTCAAGCTTTTGGTGCGGAAGGAGATCAAGGTCCGCTACAGGGGGTCGGTCCTTGGCCTTCTGTGGTCCTACGTCAAGCCACTGATGCAGTTCCTCATCTACTTCGTGGCGTTGGGGATCTTCCTGAACCTTCAGCGGGGTACCCCCAACTACGCCATCTACCTGTTCGCGGGCATAGTGCTGGTGAACTTCTTTACGGAGTCGCTGGGCAACGCCACCAGGTCCATCGTGGACAACCGGGACCTCATCCGCAAGATCTACCTGCCGCGGGAGCTGTTTCCGGTCGCAACCGTGTGGGTATCGGCCGCCCACTTCCTGCCTCAACTCGTGGTGCTCATCGGCGCGTGCCTCATCGCGGGGTGGACGCCGACAGTCCTTCAGCTGGCCGCCGCAATCCTGGCTTTTGTGCTGGTTTCAGTCCTGGCGACCGGACTCGGTCTGCTCTTCAGTGCCGCGAACGTCTATTTCCGTGACTCTGAAAACATCGTCGACATGATCCTCATGGTGGTCACGTGGGCGTCGCCGGTCCTGTACGTCTGGACGATGGTTAAGGACGTCATGGGCTCATGGTTCTGGCTGTATCAGCTCAACCCCATGACCGTTGCCGTCGAAATCTTCCACTGGGCATTCTGGTTCCCGACCCTGAAAGATGACCAGTTGGAGCTCGCATCGATGCCGCCGGATCTCATGACGGTTTGGCTTCCTGTGGCCTTCCTTACTTCCATCGCTGTGCTCTTTGTAGGCCAAATGGCCTTCCGGCGCTCGGCCGTCCACTTTGCACAGGAGCTTTAACGTGACCGCACGAGGCGATATAGCCATTAGCTGCAAGAAGCTGCGCAAGCAGTTCGTCCTGCGCCATACCCGGTCCATGAAAGAGGCTGTGGTCTGGCTGGTCAAGGGCCGGAAGGGCGATCTGTCCAAGAAGTTCATGGCGCTGACCGACGTGTCCCTTGAAGTGCAGCAGGGCGAGACCGTGGCCCTGCTGGGGCTCAACGGCTCAGGAAAGTCCACGCTCCTGAAGCTGATCTCAGGCGTTCTGCAGCCCGACGGCGGCACGGTCCACACGCGCGGGCGTGTTGCCGGCCTGATCGAGGTCGGGGCGGGATTCCACCACGACCTCAGCGGACGCGACAACGTCTACCTCAACGGCGCGATCCTGGGTATGACGGAAAAGCAGATCGACGATATGTTCGACTCCATCGTTGAATTCTCGGAAATCGGCGAGTTCATCGACACCGAGGTCAAGTTCTACTCATCCGGGATGTACCTGCGGCTGGCATTCTCCATCGCCGTGCATACCGATCCTGAGGTCTTCCTCATCGACGAGATCCTTGCGGTGGGGGATGAGCCGTTCCAGCGCAAGTGCATCGCCAAGATCAAGGAACTGTCGGACAAGGGCAAAACCCTCTTTGTGGTCAGCCACGACCTGGACCTGGTCTCTACCGTCTGCGAACGCGGAATCCTCCTTGAACACGGAGAAGTCATCATGGACGGCGAAGTGCATGACGTTGTGGCCGAGCTTCGGAGCCGTACGGCTGCCTGATTCCCGCCGCTGGCGGGACCGCGCCGGTCAGTTGCTGCAGGCGGTAATCCTGTAGAGCTTGGCTTCGCCTTGGCTGTCAACCAGTTCAACACCCGGATTACGGTCCAAGTGCTTAAGCCCTGGCGGGGTGTGGTCCCCGCCGTGAACTTCCTTGGATCCAAAGTCAAGGGCGTAGTAGGCGTTTTCGTCCTTCACCGCGGCGCAGACGTCAGGGTCTGAGACCACCACATCCAGGTCATCGTAGATTTCCTGGAGCTCGGGAGATATGTAGCTAAGGATGTGCAGCTGGGCGGCCTTCCGGTCACCGAGGGCGTAGGAGAGAGCTGCCCCGGTGTAAGGATTTCCAAGCAGGGTGGAATCGGCAGGCACTGTCCGCTCCAGCCGCCGGATGACCGCCAGCTCATCTGCCGAGACCAGCGGTGAGTTGTCGCTAATCGAGTATTGCCTGGACGCCTGGGCCACTTCCTGCTGAAGCCCACCCTGCTGTCCGAGGGCTATGGCAGCTGCCGACATGACTGCGATCCCAGCGATTGCGGCCAGCCGCGGGCCCTGGTCGGGCGTGGCCGCCGAGGCCCTTCCGAGGAACTTTTGCACAGGCTCCCGCCAGGGGCCGGACTTTGCCCGTTCGCCCGCCCAGCACACTCCGACAGCCACGAGCAGCACAGCACCGACGGGCAGGAGGGCTGCGAGGCGGTAGCTGTCGTTGTACCAGACCCCTGCCAGGAAGTTGCGGAGGGGAGAAATCGGAAATCCGGAAACTACGACGTACAGTCCGGCGAAAGTCACGAACGAAATGGCAACCCACGCATGGCGTCCCGGGCTCTGGAAGCACGCCCACAGCCCCAGGAGGACCAGCGGTGCCACAAGCCAGGCTGGGGCCAGTCCCATGGGGGATACAAGCAGCGCTTCGCCGACAGCCTGGGGGACGGTATGGTACGGACCCCAGAAGGACGCTTCTTCAGGGGGCCTCAGGAAGATCCACAGGGCCAGGAAACCGATGCAGTACCCAACGGCTCCGGCCACGTGCAGGTTGAACCGGTGCCGGTTGGCAGCCCGATCCTTCCACAGCCCCGGAGCCAACCTGTAAACGCAAAGGCCGACCATCGGAAGCGTCCAGACCAGCCAGGCCATAAACGTCGTTGGGTGGGACACAACCAGGCCTGCGAGGCTCAAGAGGAGTGCCAGGACTGCAGGCAGGCCGGGTCGCTGCGTTGTGGCTGCCGCTCCTGTCATTCGGGCGGCGAGGGCGATGCTGGCGGGAAGGACGCTGATCGCGAGCAGGTTTGGATACAGGACACCGAAATCCATCATCAGCAGCGGGAAGGCTCCCAGGGAAGCGCAGGCGATGCCAGCGGCAAGCGTTGCGGCGGTGCGGCGCCCAGCGACCCAGGTTGTCATCAGGAGGCAACTCAACGGCCAAAAAACCGACGCAAGGACGATGCTGGTGATATTCACAGTCACTGGGACGCCCTCCCCGGTGACTGAGGCCACGAACATTGCTACGGCGTTCCAGCCGGCCGGATAAAACCCGCCGCCGGTCATTGCGCCAATGGTCAGCGAGGAGGCCTGTCCCGTGTCCAGCGCGAAACGGACCGCGTTCAGATGGAACACGGCGTCATATGTCTGGGAGAAGGAGTCCGGCGAACCAATGACCTGTATGGCCCGCCACGAAATCAATGCGGAAGCTACTGCGAAGGCTGCGAAGGGTGTGGCCCGCCTCCAGACCCCGGATGGGCCGCCGCCGCTGGTGGTTTCCCGAGAAGGGCTTTTGGGGCCAACCCAGTAGCCCACCACGGCCAAGATCAGCGTCACGAGTGCTACCGGTACCGGGCCGAACCCCACTCCGACGAAGGGGGTGACCGTTGAAGTGACCACAAGGATGCCGACTGACAGGGCAGGAGACAACGCCAGTGCGTCAAATGACCTGAAACGCAGGGCAAGGGAAACAGCAAGGCCAGGGGCCAGGAGCAGGAGTACGGAGAGAAGTATTTGCGGAAGGACTGGCAACCACATCTGGCTTGCTACGGCTCGAGCAGGCCGAGCAGGTAAGCTCCGTAGCCGCTCTTCACCAGAGGCTCGGCCCGCTGGCGAAGCTCGTCGTCGCTGAGGAATCCGAGCCGCCAAGAGATTTCCTCCGGCGCGCCGATCTTGAGTCCTTGCCGGTTTTCAACGGTGCGGATGAAGTTCGATGCGTCGCTGAGGTCGTTGAAGGTTCCGGTGTCCAGCCAGGCAGTTCCACGCGGCAGGATCTCAACCTGGAGCTTTCCCTTCTCCAAGTACGCACGGTTGACGTCCGTGATCTCCAGTTCCCCGCGGGGCGAGGGCTTGAGGTTTTGGGCGATGTCTATGACGTCGTTGTCATAAAAGTAAAGACCGGGCACTGCGTAGTGGCTTCGGGGCTTCTCTGGTTTTTCCTCCAGCGAGAGGGCCTTGCCGTCGTCGTCGAATTCCACGACGCCGTAGGCTTTCGGATCTTTGACCCAGTAGCCAAACACGGCGCCGCCGTCGATATCCGCGTGCTTGCGCAACTGTGTGCCCATGCCCTGGCCATAGAAGATGTTGTCACCCAGTACGAGCGCCACTGTCTCGTTGCCGATGTGCTCGGCACCGAGTATGAACGCCTGTGCAAGCCCATCGGGGGAGGGCTGCTGGACGTAGGTGAGGTTAACGCCAAACTGGCTTCCGTCGCCGAGGAGCCGCTGGAACTGTTCGGCGTCGTGCGGGGTGGTGATGATCAGGATGTCCCGTATGCCCGCGAGGATAAGGGTGGACAACGGGTAGTAGATCATCGGCTTGTCATAGACGGGAACCAGCTGCTTGCTGATGCCGAGAGTGATCGGGTGTAGCCGGGATCCGGTCCCGCCGGCCAAGATTATTCCACGCATGGTCCCAATCCTCTATCAATGGAGCGTTCACAGCAAACCAGTGCAGTCTGCGACGTTGCAGCAACCCTCGACGGCAGCGATATGTCAACAAGGTAGAATTGGGAGCCGGACAACACCACGAAGGAAACCGGGCTTGAGCACAGCTGTACTGAAACAAAATGCAATCCCAGCCCCGGCTTTCGGGAGCAGGCTGGATCCGAGGGCTAACAGCCTCAATCTGATCCGGCTCTTCCTCGCCTTCCTGGTTCTCCTTGCCCATAGCTGGCATGTCGTTGGAGCGGGAAACGGCTGGGGCTTCCGTGGCGAGAATCTCGGCGGCTGGGCGGTGGCAGGATTCTTCGGCATCAGTGGATACCTGATCACGGCGAGCCGGTTCAGCAACAGGATCGGAACCTACCTGGTCCACAGGGTTGCTAGGATTTTTCCAGCCTTCATCGTTTGTCTCATTGTGATGGCCCTGGGCTTCGCGCCCATTGCCTACCTGATCCAGCACGGCTCATTGTTCGGTTTCTGGCAGACGCCCACCACGCCCCTCAATTCTGTTTTCGCAAATATGGCGCTGCATATTGTCAGCTATGACATCGCGGGAACTCCTGCCAACGTTCCGTACCCGGGTGCATGGAATGGCTCGCTGTGGACCCTGTACTTTGAGTTCCTCTGCTATTTGCTAGTTGCGTTCATAGGCTTTGTCCCGCTGTTCAAGAAGACACCGTGGCCGATGGTCATCGCATTCCTGGCCAGCGTGGCCATCTGGGCCAACATCGCAGCCTTGAAGCCTTACCTGCAGTCCAACCTGGATTTTGAGCTCGCGGCACGGCTGGTTCCGTATTTCCTGGGCGGCGCAGTGGTCCAGGTACTCAGTTCCAAGATCGGCATCCACAAGGTGGCCGGACCAGTTTCCCTGGTATTGGCGGCGGCGTCGATTTTCTTCGTCGAAGGTTTCGGTGGCCAGCTCGCTGCCCCCTTCATCACGTATGCGCTGCTCTGGATCTCCACGTGGCTGCCGCAGCCGTCCTTTGTGGCTCGGAACGACCTCTCCTACGGCGGTTACATCTATGCGTTCCCCGTCCAGCAGCTGTTGGCCGTGTTTGGTGCGTATCACTGGGGAGTGTGGTGGTTCACGCTCGCCGCAACGCTCTGCACGATTCCGCTCGCCGCGGCAAGTTGGTTCCTCATTGAGCGTCCGGTCATGCGTCGGGCCAAGAAGTCTGTATAAAAGCCCGGCGGGCAGAACGAAGGCCGGACCAGTTGGTCCGGCCTTCGTTCGTTTGCCGGGCTTTACGGCACCGGCGTCAGCCTGGATGCATCACCGTGCGCAACGAGATACTCGTGAACCTGCGGGTAGAGTTCCGGATCGACGATGGCCGTCATTTCAGGATGTTCCTCCAGTATGCGCGCGATCACCTTCGGAGCCTGCGTGTAGTCCTTAGCAATGTCAACAACCTGGAAGCTGATATCCGTTGTCGTCGACGATGCCATGGCCCGCATGCCCCAGTGCCAGCGTGCGGCCAATACAGGATCTATCGTTCCGGGCGCGGGAACATAGATTGTCGACGCAGACTCCGGGTCACGGGCACTCTGGATCAGCCTGTGCACATACGCTGGAATTGACTTGATGTGCGCTGCCTGGCTGGCCTGTTCCACGATGGGCTCTGCTGTGGGCGGGAGGCCCACGTCTTCAAGCCCGGGAGCAGTGAATCCAAAGACCTGCGTGGCCGTTACTGCCAGGACGCCCAGTGCCGCAGTGCGGCCAGGCTGCGTACGCAGCGATCCGCGCGACTGCGGCCCCGGTATCAGGGTGGCGGCAGCTGCGACGGACAGGGGCCATGCCAGCAGCAGGACGGCAATCAGGTACTTGTAGAAATAGTAGGAGATCTCGCCGTTCTGCAGGCTCTGCGTGACGGCGAGCCAGACGCACAGAGCAACGGGCAGCAGCAGTCCGATTGCAGCCAAGGAGACATCGGACCGTTGCCGCTTCAGCCGCGGCCACTCCGTGCGAGCCGCAGAACTACGGTTGCAAATGCCCAGTACAAGCGCCGTCGCCAGAGTCACCAACGCCAGTCCGAAGTCGGGGAAGGCTATGCCGCCAGTGGCCTCCAGGATTGTCTGGCTGGACCGGATCAACGGCGCAATCTGGAGGACCGGCAAGGCTACACCAAGGAGAATGAGTCCCGCAGCCGCTGCCGTCAGGATCCACCACCTCGGGGAGTAGCTCTTCGGGCTGCGCCGGATCACCCAAAGCTTTGCCAGCAGGACGACGGCCACCAGGGATAGAAGCAGGAGCCAATTGTTCGCTATGCCCACCAGGCCGGCGCCTACGGCTACCACACCGATCACGGGGATTCGGCGCTGGAAGGTCAAAATCGCCAGCACCGTGGCTGAAGCCATTCCGCATGCCAGATAGAAGTTTGCGAAGCCTTCATACACCGGGATCGATCCAGGGCCATAGATCCATGCTGCCGAGGCGACGGCGACGCCGGTGGCCATGATCGCCTGCCTCCGGCGAACCGCAGGGAGGGCACACATTCCTGCAACAACCATCAACACCGTAAAGACGCTGCACGCGGCCTGCAGGTTGATGTAGGAAACTAGTTCGCTGTCGAGGCTGACCATCCTGGGTCGAAGAATCTGCGAGACGGTCGCCAAAAGGGAATGGAATCCTTGCGGATACTCCCCGAAGCCCCAGGCGGCGCCGTCGGCTGCCGTGGGGATGGTCGGAATTACTCCGCCGCTACTACGGATCATGTAGTAGATGCTGAAGTGTGAGTTGTAGTCCCACCGACTCATCATGATGGACAAAGCGTCGGCCGCGATCCGGATCGTCAGCATCGTGTAAAGCGACAGCGCCGACATGACGGCAGCAACAAATGGCAAAGCGTCGATACCGCGGGCACGCGGAAGCAAACGGCGGAGCCGTGGCCGGATTGAGTGTGCCGAGAGAATCCACCAGGAGAGCAGTCCGGCAAGGGCGGCGAGCAGTATGGTTCCGTGATCGATGCCCACGAATCGCTCCGGTATCCACCAGGACAACGGAACCAGGCCGCTAACGATCAACCCGTTGAAGAGGATACGCTGCGACAGCACTTTCGCTGAGGGGAACAGCAGGAACAGAACTCCTGCCAGCACCAGCGCCGGAACGCCCTGGAGCAGGCCCGCTGTCCGCAGAGCGATCACCAGCCCTCCCACAGCCATAAAGGCGGCGGCACCGATGAGATGGCGGATCGACGGCGTTCTGCCACGAGGCCAACGAGGAGATTCCCTGGCAGCCCTGGGACGAAAGGCCTGCTGGTCTCTAACTGCTGGATTCACTGGTTGTTCCCCAATTTTGTTGCGTCCGTGGCTGCTCTTGGTGCGATGCTGCGACGTACGGCGGCGGGGCAGGTCCGCTAGGGATCCTGCCCGGTGGAAAGTCTTTATTGGCTACCGGCGTCGGGGACCGGAGACGCCGCGCACGCCGTCGACAATTCCAGTGAGCACATTGGCAAGCCTTGCTCGGCGGCCGGGGGCGAGCAGTGTGACGATGGCAAGGTGCCGGTAATCCGCAAGGAACCCTTTAAGTGTCCAGAGCGGAAACCTTCCGCCATACTGCCTCGCCAGGAGGATGCGGTTCCTGAAAAGGTAGTAGTAACGCCAAACAGCTGCGGTCCGGACCTTCAGCGGTTGGCCGCCAATGGAAACCTCTTTCCCAAGCACGGTGGCCGACGACGTACTGCCCAACGAGTGTTGGAGTGACGCGTCCGGGGCAACGATCGTCCGGAGTCCAACGGCGGCGCAGCGGAGGTAGAACTCGCTGTCCACGCCGTCGATAAAGAGACTGTCCTGGAACAGCCCGACGCGTTCCAGGACCGTGACCGGAATGAGAAGTCCCGACTGGATCGGCTCGCCGCCGAGTTCGATGCCATTCAACTTACCGGCCCGCCGCACGGGCAGTCCAAGGACCTCTCCTGGCCCCACCATTCCAACCGGGACGTTGGCGGCGCCTGCAGCTGTCGCCGCGGCGACGAGGGAGCTAACGTATCCAGGATCGAGAATCGAGTCCTGATCCATGGTGAGGACGTAGTCGGGCTTCCCGGAACCCCGGAGCGCAACGGCTATGCCGGCATTGAGCGCGGCCGCTATGCCGGAGTTTCTGGCTAGGCGTTCAACCGTGCAGCCCATAGCAGCCAGCTTCGCCAGGACCGGGGACGGATCTTCTGGACTGCCGTCGTCGACAACAATGACCTTGTCCACTTGGCCGAGCAACGCACTGGCATTGGCCAGCACGCCGTCGTCGGGATTATACAGAGAGACGACGGCGGCAACAGGGGGCATGGCTGGTCCGCTCGCGTCAGGCAGGCTGAACGTCGGGCTGGACGTCAATCCAGTTGGCGAGACGGTCAATTCCCTGGGCGAGGTTGTACTGCGGGGTCCAGCCCAAAACCTTTTCGGCAGCCGTGATATCGGCCCAGGCATGACGGACATCGCCTTGGCGATACTGCCCCGTGACGTGCGGCTCGGGCGCGTTGTAGTGCGCGGCTATGAGTTTCGCAGCAGTCCCGATGGTCTGGAATTCACCGGATCCGATGTCCATGGGTTCGCCTTGGACAGTGGGTGAGACCGCCCCGGCTACGATGGCTGAGGCTACGTCATCAATGAGAATGAAATCGCGACGGACTTCGCCGTCCTCGTACAGCGGGATTGATTTGCCGCCCATGGCCATCCTGCAGAACAGGCTCATTATGCCCGTGTAAGGGTTGATCAGCGACTGGCCTGGACCGTAGACGTTCTGCAGGCGCAATATGACCGTTTCCACGCCGTAGGCCTTTGCCCACGCCTGGAGGACATGTTCCTGTGCAAGCTTCGTTGCCCCATAGACGCTCACCGGTGCCGGGAAGGTTTCCGACGCCTTCATGGCCACGGGAACTGCGCCGGGAAAGTCCCACTGCGACTGGTCGAGGGTTTCGCTGGTCCGCTGCCCCGGGTAGAACAGTTTGCCGTCTGCGTCCGCCCAGGCGCCTTCGCCGTAAACGGCCCGGCTTGAGGAGAGCACGATGCGGCGGGGCAGCTTCCGGTGGCGGTTCAGTCCGTCGAGCAGCTGTGATGTTCCAACGACATTGACGTGCGTATGGCGCGTAGCTTCTTCCAGGGACTGGCTGGTGCCGGTTTCAGCGGCAAGGTGGATGACGACGTCGGGTGAATGCTTTGCCAGGACAGTGTCCCAGGTGCTGGCTTCGGCGATGTCGGCGACGATGAGTTCCGCGCGCGGGTCGAGTTCCGCTGGCCGTTCTCCGGACGCGTGGATCTGCGGGTGCAAGCTGTCGACGACCACTACCTTATCGAAGGCGTCCGCCAAGGAAGCGGAGATGGCGCAGCCGATGAAGCCGGCGCCGCCCGTGATGAGGACGGTGCCGCCCGGACGGGACGTCGTTTCAGGAGAAGTCACAGGGGACCTTTCGTTGCAGGCTGGTTACTTGCCGAATGAATGGCGGACGAGCGCCTTGACAGCAGTTGAATTGCGGTCAAGGACTGCCTTTGGCAGGAGTGAAATCGAGTGGGCCCGCGATGTGAGCCTTAGCCTGGCGGAACGGGCGGCCCGGTGCCAGCCCAACTCTTCTGCCTGGGCGGCTGAAACGGCAAAGTACTCCCTTTCACCCGCAAAGCGTGACCCATCGATCAGTTTGGTGGATGACGCGCTGTTCGAGTGCCTTCGATACTGAAAACACACAGTCGGATCAATCAGCAGTTGGTCGCCCTTGTAGATCATGTCCATGATGAGGGCGAGGTCCTGGATGATGGGGAAGCCGTCACGGAAGTCGACCTCACGGATCTTGTCCGTCCGGAACGCCAGCGAGGGCCAGTAGAGCCAGTCTCCGTGCATCAGGTTTGAAGCAATGGTCTCGCCGGATATGACCTGCTTGCCACGGCCGCGCGGCCGGACAATCGCTTGCTTGACTGAATCAACCAGGGTGCTGACGACCTGGCTGTTTTCATCAATGACCTCAACGCCCGGCTGGATGATGGCTGCATCAGGAAAGAGCCGGTGCGCGTCGAGAATAACGTCCACATAATTTGGCAACAGCACATCGTCGCAGCCGAGGATCACCATTACTTCCTGCGTAGCCATCGCTACGCAGGTCCGGTAGTTCTCAGTGATGCCGGCGTTCACGTCCTTGCGAATGTACTTCACGCGGGTGTCATCTATTCCGGACATATAGTCGGCAATCTCAGTGCCCGGGTAAGCATCGTCCACGACGGTCAGGAGCCAGTCGCCGTTTTGCTGGGCGAGCACGCTGCGGACCGTTTCCTTCATGTAACCGGCGTCACCCCAGTAAGGGACAAAAATATCGAGGGGCATTTAGGAATCCGAGCTTTCAGTGGGTAGGTCCAGGTGGTTCATCGACGTTTCGGCCGACCGGGGGTTCGCGGCCCTGGATGAAGCGCCTACGCCGGCGCGCAGCTCCAGGGTTTCCACTTGCGTCCGCAGGATGGCGACTTCCTCTGCAAGCGTCCTCGTTTCGTCCTCCACCACTGAGATTTCCCAGGAAAGGTGAAGGCAAACGCCTAGCAGCATAAGGATGCTCATCGCAAACAAAAGGTTGGAAGGTACTTGCACGCCGACGTATTCGGCCACAATGTTCAGCAGCCTGGGGAAGGCTGCCAAAACGAGGGTGGCTACACCGACGATCAGCCACAGCGCGGCGTATTTTTCCCGGAGTTTCTTACGCCGGAGCATCTCGACCACAAGCGCGACAATTGCGAGAGCCAGCAGGAATGCTGCGATATTGCCCAAGGCTAGGCTCCTATGGTCTCGGCCGCGTTGACAGCAGGGGAAGTCGGTTTTCTTGTCAGGGCAAACAGCAGGGCAAACACCGATCTTCCGAGGTAAATGGCGGCCTTCGCAGGGTTGTGACTCGGTTTCCCGCCTTGGCGCGCGCGCATTTCGACGGGCACTTGCGTCACAGTGCACCCTGACCGAATCGCGACAACAAGAGAGTCGATGGTGTCGCCAAGGTACTCTGCGGGGTAATGGTCCAGGTACTGGCTGATGGCCCGATGGTTGGCGGCCCGGAAGCCGCTGGTCACATCGGTCAATTTGGTTTTTGCAAGTGATGAAATGACCTTGGCAAGGAGTTGCATCGCCCACTTTCGGGGTCCGGTCACCTTGTATTCGCCGCGGTCCGCGAATCGGGCGCCGATGGAGATATCCGCATGGGCGAGGCCGGCGAGGACTTCGTCAATGCTGCGAGGATCGTGCTGGCCATCGGAATCCACCTGGATTACCTGGGCGTAGCCCAGACGCCGCGCGTACTTAAATCCCGCGCGCATAGCTCCACCGACACCGAGGTTGAAGGGGAGATTAAGCACGGTGGCGCCAGCTGCTTCAGCTTCGTCCGCTGTGTGGTCTGTGGACCCGTCGTTGACCACCAGGACGTCATAGCGTGCGTTGGTGTGCAAGACTTCCCGAACGGTGTTGCCAACGGCTTCGGCCTCGTTCCAGGCAGGCATGATCACCAGGACGCGCGGGGAGGGATTCGGTTCCATGTTGTCCAAACTATATCAATTCCAGAAAGGCTCATCGGCTTGTTGTAGGGGGAGGCGCTTCCGCCGCAGGTCAGCGGAGCAGCCGTCGTTCCAGCTCAGCCGGGATTCGACCGCTTACGCCGCGAAGGGCGTCCCGGAATCCGGCAACGGCAGCGTAGGCGAGCTTGGGGCGTCCGGGGCTGAATGCAAACCTTAAAAGATGCGCCTTGAGCTCCTCCATCAAGCGGCGGGCCACCCACGCCGGATCCTTGAAGAGGTACCTTCGCGTCAGGACAGTTCCGTTGCGGCAGATGTAGTAGACCCGGCTGGGTGAGTGGTAGTTGTAAGAGATTTCACGTCCCAGTATCGTGACGGGCCGCCCGAAGAGGGTGGAGGCTTCGCGTTCACCCAGGTCATGCTCGATTTCGCAGCCCTCACCCACCAGGACAGTCAGGCCTGCCGCCCGCGTGCGCATCGTATATTCGGAGTCAACACCGTCAATGAACAGACCCTCTTCGAAGGGGCCAACGATATCCAGTGTCGAGCGCGGGATGAGGAAGCCGGACTGCATCGGATCAAAAGGTTGGATGAATGGGCCCTTGCCGGAGAGGACCGGGATCGGATGCCCACTGTAGGAAGACGCAGTGACGAAGCCCACCTGCAGTCCCGCTGCCGCAGCGCCGCTGTACGTGTCCAGGCCGGAGCGAACATACTGCGGTGTTGGGGAGGAGTCCTGGTCAAGTGTCAGGTAAAAGTCAGGATTCCACAGCGTCCGCGCCTTCTCGACGCCTGCGTTCAGTGCAGCGGCAATGCCGGAGTTGCGGGGCTGGCGCACGATGATGGCCCCCGCAGCCGCCAGCTCCGCCAGGACAGGTTCGGCGCTGGCAGGGGAACCATCGTCTACGACGACGGCGTTCCGGACCTGGGTGAGCAGTGTTCGGACAGTGCCGACCAGGGCGGACGAGGGGCCGTAAGCCGCGATAACGGCGACGACGGTGGGTTCGGCATCATGCTGCGTCAAAGATGGGGTCCAATCTCTCATGGCTCATCAGCTTCCAGCCCGGAATGAGGAGGCTGACAAACAATACGGCTTCGCTCAACGCCATGCCCAAGGCAATCCCGGGCGCATTTCCGGCCAGTCCGGCCCACACCATGGCAACAACTCCGAACGCGGCGGAAACCATGGTCCAGACGAGGACAAGGTTTTGGCGGCCTGCGGGGATCAGCAGATTCCGAATGAACGGTGTGCTTGCGCTCAGGAACAGGAAGGCGATCCCGAAATACAGGCACAGTTCCGTCGTTGCCTGGGCCTTGCCGACAAAAAGCAGGCTGCTCACGAAGGGGCCGGCAAGAGTCAGGATGGCTGCTCCGAGCAGGCCAAGACCGGCATGCGCCACGATGGCGGCAAGGTGCCGCTGGCGCCTGTTGGTTGCTCCGTGTTCGATTGTCCATCCCTGGAAGGCGTTGCCCAGGGCAATGATGGTAAACAGGCCAAAGCGGTACAGGGTGTCGGCCGTGGCAAGGCTTCCTGAAGCCGCCGGGGACGTACTTGCCGTCGCTATGGGTGTGGGTGTCGAGGCGTAGGCATTGCCGGCCAGGCTGATCCCCGCCGTGCGGCCCTGGGCGGCCAGCTCTCGCAGGGACGCCAGCGCGTTGTTGGGGAACCAACGCTGTCCGCGTGAGAACTTCCGGTGAAACGCGATCAGTGCGCCGATCGAGGCAGCCGCTATCACCGCTGTGTACCACCACAGTTGGTGGGTCAGCAGGAGGAGCGGCGCCGCGGCTGCCGTCGCGATGAATCGCGGGACAGTGTCATACAGGGCAAGGAGGCGTGGCTGGCCCAATCCAATGCAGAACCACGACGGCGACATCCCGGCACATGCCACCGCCCACGCCATGGCAACGGCTTCCCAGCGATAGCCGGGGAGTGCCACGAGCATGGTCACTGCGGCCGATGCCGGAAGCACAACGCACAGCAGGAGCAGGCGCGTCCGGATGCTCCGGGCGTAGACGCGGGCACGTTCCTCGGCCTGGGTGGCACGGGCCACGGCCACGGGGCCGTCCACGTTCCAGCCCCACATCATGACGGTGGCAGCGAACGTACCGATGGCCTGGCCAGAAAGAACACTTGAAATGCCTTCTCCTCCGACCACGCTGGAGATGACGGGAAGCATCAGGAGCGGTGTGATCAAGGACAGCAGCGGCAAAACCGTGAACCCGGAAAGGCGCAGCAGTACGGTCTTCATTCGTGGGAGTGTCCTTGGGTTTTCTGGAAGGGCCTTCGTCGATCTTACGGGATGGGTGCCGGCTGCCTGCCGTCACCTACTATGGTGCAGATGACCGATCCCGCCCTGCGACCTGGCGGCGATCACTTGCCCCCAAGCGAAATGTGAGGCCATGACAGCCGCCGACCAGCCTGAACAGCTGCCTATCCGAGCCAGCGTCTGCATGGCTACCTATAACGGATCCCGGTACATCGGGGAGCAGTTGGAATCCATCCTTCGCCAGCTCGGTCCGGACGACGAATTGGTCATTGTGGATGATGCGTCGACGGACGGGACGGTGGACCGGATCCGCGCCTTTGAGGATCGAAGGGTCCGGCTCATCCAGGCAGCAGCCAACCAGGGCTACGTGAAGTCATTCGAACAGGCTGCGCTGGCGAGCCGGGGTCGTGCTGTCTTCCTGTCCGACCAGGACGATGTCTGGGTGGACGGACGACTCGATGCCATGCTGGAAGCGCTTAAATCGGCGTCGGTCGTTGCGTCGAATTTTGATGTCCTCGGTGGCGGGGAACGCCCTGGAATCCCCCTGCTCCAGGAATCGGACAGCACTCGGCACCGGGCCAACCTTTTCGGCATCCTTGTTGGTTACCGGGCGTATTACGGCTGCGGCATGGCGTTCCGTCGCGAGGTCCTGTCCAGTTTCGCGCCAATCCCTCCTTACCTGGGGGAGTCCCATGATCTCTGGCTCGCCATCCTGGGCAACACCGCGGGCTCAATGCGGCACCTGAAGGGGGCCACGCTGCTGCGAAGGATCCACGAGGACAATGCGACCCCCCGTGGCTGGCGTTCCCTCCGTGTGATCCTCGCGGCCAGGGTGGTTCTCCTGAGGCTCATGGTGGAAGCACGACGAAGGCTCCGCGCATCCTCGTAGCCAGTGCGCGGAGCCTTCGGTGCGGGCGGGCCTAGAAGTAGGAAATGTCTACGCCCCGCTGGACCAGGCTGTTGGTAAGTTGCCAGCTATTGCCGCGCACGATTCCTACGGCCGTGGACTTGTTACCGTCCCAGTCGCCGGTGACGGGCCGGTCCGTTGCCACCCCGAACGGCAGGACATCAGACACCAGCGGCCACTGGACGCGGTTGCTCAGCCACCACACGCCGTCCCTCCATACGCCGATGCTGGTTTTGCCGTTGCCGTCCCAGTCGCCGACCAGCGGAGTGTCGGACGGGACGCCGAAGGCCGTGAACTCGTTGACCACGGGGTAATCGACGTTGTAGCTGACCTGGAAGCTCGAATTCCGCCAGATGCCGATGCTGTCCCGGCCGGAACCGTTCCAGTCGCCGACGATTGGAGTATCGGAGCCGATGCCGTAGCCGACCACTTTGGTGATGGTCATCGTGTTGATGTCGTCCACCAGCCACCACACGCCGTTCCTGACGATGCCGATTCCGGCCGTGCCGTCACCGTTCCAATCTCCCACGACGGGCTTGTCACCCGGGTTCCCGTAAGGGAAGCACCGCCGAGGCGAATACGCCATCTGCAGGCACCAGAAACCGTCTTTGAACCAGCCGACCTTTGCCTTACCGTCCCCGGCCCACTTCCCGGTCAGCAGGGTGGCGCCAGGAATGAGGCCGACTGGATAGCTGTCCGGGGTGGCTGCGAGTTTCCGGAGTTGGTCGATATTGCCGTTGAAAACGTTCTGGTCACCGGGAAATGTTGCCTTGACCGTCTGGCCTGCATTGGCGTAGTCGTTGGCATACTGCCAGATCGTGTAGCTGGACCAGCCACCCGGCACTGCGGGGCTGCTGGTGTAATAGGAGGCCAGCCAGAGCGGGTTGGTGCTGCTGAATTCAGAGGTGTTTCCCAGGCAATCCCGCCAGAACCAATAGCCCGTATAGATCATGGCTTGCTTGTTCGTCAGGCGATACAGCGTGGACGTAAAGTCACGGACCCACGTGGTCAGCTGCGACGGGGTCATTCCATAGCACTTGTCTGTGCCGCCGTAGGGGTTGTCCTCAATGTCCAGCGTGGGCGGCATGGTGACGCCATCGGCTGACCAGCCGCCACCGTTGTTCACGAAGAACTGCGCCTGGGTTGCGCCGTCGGACACGCTGGGCGCGGCGAAGTGGTAGGCGCCGCGGAAAAGCCCGGCAGAGGTGGCACCGCCATACTGGGCACCGAAGTACGGGTTCCTATAGGAAGTGCCTTCAGTCGCTTTCACATACGCGAACCGGGCGCCTTTGTTCTTGACGTCGGTCCAGTTGACCGACCCTTGCCAGGAACTGACGTCCAGTCCCAGTGGCTGGCCGACCGTGCTGGCGGGCTGTTCCGGGACCGATGGCTGGGCTGATTCTGTAGTCAGGGCTTTGGCGGCAGGGGCCTGGCCCTCCGCCGCCGGGGCGTTCATTCCGGCACGCCCCATGGCGGCCTGGCCGGCCTCGGGTGACAAAGGCTGGGCCCGGGCCGCCGCTGCGGTCGGTGTTGGCGATGGCGCCGGTGGCGCTTCCGCTAGGGGGCTCGCCGTAGGCTGCCCGGAAGTCGTGGGCTGCCCGGCAGCACCGGACGACTCGGCCTTGGACGCTTCGGGGGAGGGAACCGCCGTCGTGGAGGCCGTCGTGGTGGGCGGCGGAGTGGGCGCCGGGGTCACGGCCACAGCGCCGGTTCCACTTAACAAAAGCGGAATAGTCAGCGCTGCGGCCAGCAGTCCGGCGCGGCGGTATTTGAGCTTGGTCACGGTTGCCCCCGAGAAATCTGTTACGCGGGGATAACTTCCACCGTCGTCCTACCGAGAGTACCCAACCGTTACTGGTGTGACCAGTGTTATCGAAGTGAAGAATGCAAAGGTCTCCAAATCGGCCCGCAAAGCGGTTGCCGGTAAGCTGTGCACCATGCAGAAACTCCTTGTTACCGGCGGCGCCGGCTTCATCGGCTCCAATTTTGTCCACTATGTCATTGCCACTACCGACAGCCATGTCACGGTTCTGGACAAGCTCACGTACGCGGGCAACCTGGAATCACTCCGGAACCTCCCGGCGGACCGCTTGACCTTCGTCGAGGGCGATATCGCTGATGCTTCGGTGGTGGACGGGCTGGTGGCTGACTGCGACGTGGTGGTCCATTACGCGGCCGAGTCGCACAACGACAACTCGCTGCATGACCCCCGGCCGTTCCTGGATACGAACATCATTGGCACGTACACGCTGATCGAAGCGGCCCGGAAGCACAACAAGCGTTTCCACCACATCTCCACCGACGAGGTCTACGGGGACCTGGAACTCGATGACCCGGAGCGGTTCACGGAGCAGACCCCGTACAACCCGTCCAGCCCGTATTCCTCCACGAAGGCCGGTTCGGACCTGCTGGTCCGTGCCTGGGTGCGTTCCTTTGGGCTGCAGGCGACCATCAGCAACTGCTCGAACAACTACGGCCCGTACCAGCACGTGGAGAAGTTCATTCCGCGCCAGATCACCAACGTGATCGACGGGATCCGGCCCAAGCTGTACGGCAAGGGCGAGAACGTGCGTGACTGGATCCACGC
>DATCVX010000211.1:0-2778 GCA_036566705.1 Arthrobacter sp.
CGGCCAGGTAGCGCCGCTCCTCCCGGGGCGCGCGGGCAAGCACGGTGAGGAGCTCAAACAGGTGGTGCAGCCGCGCCAGGCCGGCCGATGTGCCCATCGCGTTGATGGATGCGGCCGCCAGCTCGGCCGACCGTCCCAGGAACTCGATCCCGCGTGAGGACTGCTCCAGCAGGGGTTTGACCTCGGCCATTTCCGGAATGATCGAAGCAGCCTGTTCCACCCACTTTCCGTCGAACTGGATGAGGGCGTCCCTGCCCCGGAGGACTTCCCCGGGTTCGAGGTCGCTGACCCAGTCGTGCGGCAGCCCCGATCCCACGATGGACACGTGGCCGGCTTCGAACGTGCCGATGTGGTCTCCGACGATGAACTTCCCGGTGCCCTTGCGGATGAGATGGATTTCGTACTCGGGGTGGTAGTTCCACCGTGCCACCGGGCTCGGGTAGCTGTGCTCAACCCACCGGACAGAATGGTTGGGATCCGGCGGGATCACTTCCCTGTTGGCCCGCATCCCGAGCAGCCGTTCGGCGAGCCTCGCCGTCGCTCCGTCGGCGGCGTCCGTGGCAGTCATGGGCATTCTCCGTACCTCAGGGTTTATGAAATCTGGACAGCGTCCAGGGGGCCTTCCCCCAGAGTAGCGCCTGGCATGAGGAGCAGCTGCGGAAAATAAGTATCAGAAAGTGGCAACCACGACGCTAGTTGTGCCCTGTCCCACAGGCCTAATCTTGAGGAACACCAGAGGGGCACACCGGAATATCCGGTCACTCGCCCCGCCCCGGTCCGGCCCATCGACGCAGCAGGCGACGTGCCGGGACTGTGCACCCTTGAAGAACAAAGGAGTCCTTAATGCGCCCAAAAATGCGTGCAGCGACCCTGGCCGCCGGCGCTTTGTGCGTCGCGCTGAGTGCCTCGGCCTGTGCAGGTGCCGGCGGAGGCAATTCCGCGGGAAACCCGAACAGCATCAATGTCCTGATGGTGAACAACCCTCAGATGGAGGACCTGCAGCGGCTCACCGCGGATCATTTCACCAAGGAAACCGGTATCCAGGTCAACTACACGATCCTGCCGGAGAACGATGTCCGGGCCAAGATCAGCCAGGAGTTCTCCAGCCAGGCAGGCCAGTACGACGTCGCGTCGCTGTCGAACTACGAGATCCCGTTCTACTCGGCGAACGGCTGGCTCGCGCCGCTGGACGACGTGGCCGGGGACGCGGACTTTGACCAGGACGACATCCTCCCCGCCTACACGGCGTCCCTGACCGGCGAGGACGGCAAGCTTTACGGCGAACCGTTCTACGGCGAATCGTCCTTCCTGATGTACCGCAAGGACATCCTGGAAGCCAAGGGCCTGACCATGCCGGCGAAGCCCACGTGGGACGAGGTGGCCGATATCGCAGCAAAGGCCGACGGCGCAGCCCCGGGCATGAAAGGCATCTGCCTCCGCGGCCAGCCGGGCTGGGGCCAGGTCTTCGCGCCGCTGACCACCGTGGTGAACACCTTCGGCGGGACCTGGTTCGACAAGGACTGGAACGCGCAGGTCAACTCCCCGGAGTTCACCGCAGCGACCGAGTTTTACACCAAGCTGGTCCGCGAGCACGGTGAAGCAGGGGCCGCGCAGGCCGGCTTCACCGAGTGCCTGAACAACATGAGCCAGAGCAAAGTGGCCATGTGGTATGACGCCACCTCCGCCGCGGGCGCCCTGGAAGCAGACGCCTCACCCGTGAAGGGGAAGATCGGCTACGCCCAGGCCCCCGTGAAGGAAACCAAGTCCTCCGGCCTGGCTGTGGACCTGGTCCTGGGCCATGCAGGCCGCGTCCAAGAAGCAGGACGCTGCAGAAAAGTTCATCGCCTGGGCCAGCTCAAAGGACTACGAGGAACTCGTCGCGTCCGAGCTGGGCTGGGCGAAGGTCCCTTCCGGAAAACGGATCTCCACCTACGAGAACGCCGAATTCCAGAAGGCGGCGCCGTTCTTCGAGGCCGAACGCTTCGCCATTGAGAACGCCGATCCGAAGAACCCCGGCGCGCAGGAGCGTCCCGCCGTCGGAATCCAGTTTGTGGGCATCCCCGAATTCGCCGCACTGGGCACCAACGTCTCCCAGGGTGTCAGCTCCGCCATCGCAGGCCAGGGCACCGTGGCCGACGCGCTGGCCAAGGGGCAGGCAGCCGCCCAAAAAGTCGCCGACAAGTACAAGCAGCCCTAACCGAACCGCAGGAGAACATCATGACTACCGCAACGGCGCGCATCTCCCGCCCGGGACGCAATGCAGCCACACCCTCACGAGACAGCCGGTCGCGCGAACGCGCCCTGGCCTGGGCCCGCCGCGCACCGCTGCTCCCGGCCCTGGTCTTCCTCATCATCGTCACCCAGCTTCCGTTTGTGGTGACCCTGATCATCTCGTTCCTGAACTGGAACAGCCTGAGCCCGGACAAGACCGCCTTCGCCGGATTCGAGAACTACGCCACGGTCCTCACGGACCCGGACCTTCGCCAGGCAATCTTCACCACCATTCTTCTCACCGTCTCCGTGGTCCTGGCCAGCCTGCTTATCGGCCTGGGACTGGCACTGCTGCTGGACAAGAAGTTCATCGGCCGCGGCCTGGCACGAACCCTGCTGATCGCACCCTTCCTCGTGGTGCCCGTGGCAGCCGCCCTCATCTGGAAGCACGCCCTGCTTAACCCCACCTACGGGCTGATCAACGGCATCCTGACCTGGATCTGGTCCCTCTTTGGAAGTGCCACGGCGCCCCAGCTGGACCTGCTGTCCCAGGCACCGATGATGGCC
>DATCVX010000212.1:0-4139 GCA_036566705.1 Arthrobacter sp.
GTTGGCCATGCTGTAGTTATACACAAGCGACTGGATCACCGGTAGGTACAGCTTCCCGGGGTCGGCGTTGGAGAATCCGGCGTTGCGGTCCGGGTTCCACTGCATGGGCGTGCGGACCGCGTCCCGGTCCTCCAGCCAGATATTGTCCCCCATGCCGATCTCGTCGCCGTAGTACAGGAACGGGCTGCCCGGCAGGGACAACAGGAGCGCGTTGATCAGTTCGATCTCGGCCCTGGAGTTGTCCAGCAGCGGCGCGAGCCGGCGCCGGATGCCGATGTTTGCCCGCATGCGCGGGTCCGGAGCATACCAGCCGAGCATCGCGGCGCGTTCATCGGCCGTGACCATTTCCAGGGTCAGCTCATCGTGGTTGCGCAGGAAGGTACCCCATTGGGCCCCCTCCGGGATCTCCGGGGTGTCGTGCATGGTCTCGATGATGGGCGCGGCCTTCTGGTCGCGGAGCGCGTAGTACAGGCGGGGCATGATGGGGAAGTGGAAGGCCATGTGGCATTCGGGCTCCTCCTCCGTGCCGAAATACTCCACTACCTCGTTGGGTGGCTGGTTCGCCTCGGCGATGATCACCCGGCCGGGGTAGCTCTCGTCGACCATGGTCCGCAGTTTCCGCAGGAAATCGTGCGTGGCGGGGAGGTTCTCGCAGTTGGTCCCTTCCTCTTCGAAGAGGTAGGGAATGGCGTCGGCCCTGAACCCGTCGATGCCCTGGTCCAGCCAGAACCGGACGACGTCAAAGAGTGCGTCGATGACCTTGGGGTTTTCGAAGTTCAGGTCGGGCTGGTGGCTGAAGAAGCGGTGCCAGAAGAACTGCCGCCGGATGGGATCGAAGGTCCAGTTGGATTCCTCGGTGTCCACAAAAATGATGCGCGCGTCCTGGTACTTTTCGTCGGTATCGCTCCAGACGTAGAAGTCGCCGAACGGGCCGTCGGGATCCTTGCGTGATTCCTGGAACCACGGGTGCTGGTCCGACGTGTGGTTGAGCGGGAGGTCGATGATGACCCGGACGCCGCGGGCATGCGCCTCCGCGACGAGCCGCTTGAAGTCGCTGATGGTGCCGAACTCGTCCAGCACGGAGTTGTAGTCCGAGATGTCGTACCCGCCATCACGCAGCGGGGACTGGAAGAACGGCGGCAGCCACAGGCAGTCCACGCCAAGCCACTGCAGGTAGTCGAGCCTGTCGATCAGACCGTGGAAGTCGCCGGAGCCGTCACCGTTCGCATCCGCGAAGGCCCTGACCAGCACCTCATAGAAGACGGCCTTCCGGTACCACAACGGGTCATGCTGAAGTCCTGGCGCGTTCAGCTCGAACGTGCTCTTAGGAGTGAAATGCTGGCTAGAGCTCTGCGGGTTGAAACTCACTGATGCATTCTCCTCACACTCAGGATGTGGGCGGGTTCGATGTGCGAATCCAGGCGGACATAGTTGTATTCGCCCCATTCCCAGCTTTCGCCGGAAATAAGGTCATCCACCGTGAAGCCTCCGTTGGCCGACAGGTCCTCCGGATCGAGTTCCAGTGCGGCCAGGTCAAGGGAGACGGTGCTTTCCCTGGTGCCGTGCGGATCTACGTTGACGACCACGATGATGGTGTCCTTGGTACCGTCCGGGAGGGTCTTGTGCTTGGAGTACACCACCGTGGCGTCGTCCGTGCTGTGGTGGACCGTCAGGTTCTGCAGGTCCTGCAGGGCCGGATGCTCATGCCGGATGCCGTTAAGCCGGGTGATGTAGGGCGCCAGCGTACGGCCGGATTCGGCAGCAGCGTCCCAGTCGCGGGCCTTGAACTCGAACTTTTCGTTGTCGATGTACTCTTCCGCTCCGGGGCGGGCCACATGTTCGTACAGTTCGTAGCCGGCGTAGACACCCCACAGCGGGCTGGCAGTGGAAGCCAGTGCGGCGCGGATCTTGAAAGCGGCCGGGCCGCCGAACTGGAGGTACTCGGTCAGGATGTCCGGGGTGTTGACGAAAAAGTTGGGGCGGAAGAAGGCAGCGGACTCGTGGCTGACTTCGTGGAAGTAGGTTTCAAGTTCCTTCTTGGTGTTCCGCCACGTGAAGTACGTGTAGGACTGCTGGAATCCGGCCCGGCCCAGCGCGTGCATCATGGCCGGACGGGTGAAGGCCTCGGCGAGGAACACAACACCGGGGGCTTTTTTGTTGACCTGCGCAATCAGCCATTCCCAGAACCAGACGGGCTTGGTGTGCGGATTATCGACGCGGAAAATCCGGACACCGTGGCTGACCCACAACAGGACAATCCGGAGGATTTCCCTTGACAGGCCCTCCGGATCATTGTCAAAATTCAGCGGATAAATATCCTGGTATTTTTTAGGCGGGTTTTCCGCGTAGGCGATACTGCCGTCAACGCGGGTGGTAAACCACTCCGGATTCGTCTCCACCCAGGGGTGGTCCGGTGCCGCCTGAAGGGCCAGGTCCAGGGCCACTTCCAGTCCGAGCTCGTTCGCCCGGGCGACGAAGGCGTCGAAGTCCTCGAAAGTGCCCAGGTCCGGGTGGATGGCGTCGTGGCCGCCTTCCTTGGCGCCGATGGCCCAGGGCGAGCCGGGATCGTGGGGTCCGGCGATCAGTGTGTTGTTGGGTCCCTTGCGGTGCTGCACGCCGATGGGGTGGATCGGCGGCATGTAGAGGACATCGAAGCCCATGGCGGCCACCGCGTCCAGCCGCTTGGCTGCCGTCCGGAAGTTACCTGAGGTCCAGGCACCGGTGGAGTGGTCCCGGACTGCCCCTTCGGACCGGGGGAAGAACTCGTACCAGGCGCCGCGTCCTGCAAGGTCGCGTTCAACAAAGAGCGGGTACTGCTCCGAGGCGGAAACCAGTTCACGGATCGGCTGGCGCTGCACTACGTCGGCGACGTCGGCGCCGAATCCGGCGGCGAGGCGTTCCTCATCGGTGAGGGCTGTGTTGGCCAAAATGGAAGCAGCCAGTCGCAGGGTGCGCCGGTCCGACGCATTCCGGGAGGAGTCGGCGGCGGCGTCCGAGAGCAGCGCTGAGCCTTCTGCCAGCATCAGCTCGACGTCGATCCCGGCGGCAACCTTCACTTCGGCGTTGTGGTGCCAGGTCCCGTAGCGGTCGTGCCAGGCTTCAATGAGGAACGTCCAGTTTCCGGTGCCCGACGGCGTGATGACGCCTTCCCAGCGGTCGGTCCCCAGCCCGCGTTCCCCACGCGCGGGGGCCAGCCTGACCCGCTGCCGCTCCTTTCCCTTGGGGTCCAGGAGGACGGCGCTGACGCCGAGCTGGTCATGTCCTTCGCGGAATGCGGTGGCTCCAACCACAATTCCCTCGCCCGGCAATGCCTTTGCGGGAAACTTTCCACCCTCCACCACGGGCTGCACCGCGGTGATGGGAAAACGGCCAAACCGCAGGCCGTCAGTGATTCGGCCCTTCGGCTTTTGCTTTGCTGCTGCACTGGTTCCTGATTTAGTCGTCACAGGCTCGACGTTAGCGAGAAATCACCGAGATTGCTAAGCCTGCGCAGGTTTTCCCACGGGCGATTCGTCTTTTCCGGGGCCTCATCTGTCATTTACCTAAAAGAAAGCTAAACCGGTTCCAGCCGCCCAAGTTGTCGGTTAGTGTGGCGCAGGTGAAGGCAATCCGCAGATTTACCGTCCGAACCGTTCTCCCGGAACCGATCAGGCCGCTGGCCCGGTTGGCGACCAACCTGCGCTGGTCATGGCACCGGCCCACCCGCGAACTTTTCGCGGCGTTGAACCCCCGTGTTTGGGAGGAGAGCGGCCAGGATCCGGTGAGCTTCCTGGGCCTGGTCAGCAGGGAGGAGTTCCAGCTCCTGGCAGCTGACCAGTCAGTGGTGGAACGGGTCCGCTCCGCCGAGCAGGACCTCGACCGGTACTTGGAAGAGCCGCGCTGGTACCAAAGCCTGGGTGACGGCGCCCCGTCCTCCATCGCCTACTTTTCGCCCGAGTTCGGCATCACCGAGGTGCTGCCCCAGTATTCAGGGGGCCTTGGCATCCTGGCCGGCGACCACCTGAAGGCGGCTTCGGACCTTGGTGTGCCTCTGATCGGCGTGGGCCTGCTCTACCAGGCGGGGTACTTCAAGCAGTCACTGTCGCGGGATGCCTGGCAGCAGGAGACGTATCCGGTGCTGGACCCCGACGGACTCCCCC
>DATCVX010000213.1:0-6197 GCA_036566705.1 Arthrobacter sp.
TGGCCGGTCTCGTAGAGCAGGACGTCCTCGTCGGACTCCACTACCACCAGCTTTCCATCGGCCACGGCGCCGCTTTCAAGGGCGGCGGCGAGCCATTCGGTGGAAACCAGGCGCTCGGGACTGGCGTAGGCGGCGAACTTCTCGTTCTGTTCAACTGGGTAGGACAAGGTGACGGCCTTTCATTGAAACGTACGGCGGACCTGCAGGAGGATGCTGGGAACCTCCTCCAACACTAGCCACGGCGGGCAGCGAAGTCCGCTGTTGCGTTAACAGAGGGAAATATGGCCTTCGTCACGCCCGGCGCCGGGCCCGTGCCCCGGCGGGGAAGCCGTGCCGCATTGCCGGTATTCTTTCTGGGGACAACCCACCAGCAGAACGGACCACCTTGGTACAGATCGAACAGCTTGCCGCCCGCACTCCGGCAGTTTCGGTGGATGAGCTCCTCAAGGGCTTTTATCCTTCACCGCGGTTTGGCCAGGTCTCCTTCGCCAGCTACCGCCCCGACCCCAAGCAGCCCAGCCAGGCCCACGCTGTCCGGGAACTCGAGGGCTTTGCGCAAGGGGTAGGCACCGGAAACGGCGGCGGGCTGTTCAAGAAGCTTTTTGCCAAGAAGGACACCTCCCGCGCCGGCATCTACCTGGACGGCGGATTCGGCGTGGGCAAGACCCACCTCCTGGCATCGCTGTGGCACGCCGCCCCGGGTCCCAAGGCTTTCGGCACGTTTGTGGAGTACACCAACCTGGTGGGGGCCCTCTCGTTCCGCAAAACAGTGGAAGCCCTCAGCCACTACAAGCTGGTGTGCATCGATGAGTTCGAGCTGGATGATCCGGGCGACACGGTGCTGATGTCCCGGCTGATGCGAGAACTGGCCGACGCCGGCGTGAAGCTGGCTGCGACGTCCAACACCCTTCCGGGTTCGCTGGGTGACGGCCGGTTTGCCGCCGTCGACTTCCAGCGTGAAATCCAGGTCCTCGCGGACCAGTTTGACGTCATCAGGATCGACGGCGAGGATTTCCGCCACCGCGGCCTGCCCACGCCGCCGTCCCCGCTGAAGAACAGCGAACTCGCCGCCCAGATGAAGGCCGAGTTTGACGGCAAAACCGTGGCGCAGGACGAATTCAGCACGCTGATCAACCACCTCGCCGGCGTGCACCCGAGCCGCTATCGGCAGCTGATCGACGGCATCGACGGCGTGGTGTGGCGCAACGTTGAAACCATCACCGAGCAGGCCGTTGCCCTGCGTTTTGTGGTGCTGGCGGACCGGCTGTATGACAAGGACGTGCCCATCCTGGCCAGCGGCGTCCCTTTCGACCAGCTGTTCACCGACGAGATGATGCACGGCGGCTACACCAAGAAGTACTACCGCGCCGTCTCGCGCCTGACTGCCCTGGCCCGCGAGGGCCAGAACCACGAGCCGTCCTAGGGGCAGGCTCGCCGCTGTAGGGCTTGGCTTCCCGGCCTAAACGGGGCACTTCGGCACGGACACGCCGCCGGGTTGGCCTGCTTCCCGGGTTTTGCCGCCCAAAGCAGCCCACGACGGCGGGACTCACCTCATACTGGCGTCCCGCGGTCCATGAGAATCCACCGCACCAGCAGGCCGGCCGCCAGCGCCCAGAATGCGGCGGCGCTGACGAGCGTCACCAGTGCCGCCGAGAACAGCGCGAGCATCAGGTAGGCCAGGCCCGGGCCGAACGATGCACGGCGACCCCGGGGATGTTCTGCGACTCCATGGTCACCAGGGACGTGGGAATTTGTGCCAGATGCCCGGCCAGTGCCGGGCTCAGCCCCGAGAGGCCGATCAGCACCCCGGTCACAAGGAAGGCTCCGACGGCGGCAGGACAGCCGCCGTCGACCGTTCCGGCTCCTGCCAGCAGGGGCAGCTCCCGGCGTGGACCATGCGAGCGTCTCCGGAACCCGCGCCAGGAAAGCCAGAGCACGCCGACGCCGAAAACCGGAGTGAGGGCCAGCTGCCCGGATGCCGCCGGGGCAGGCGTGGCGCCCACGGCCCGGCGCCCGGCCAGGACCACCGCGAAGGACGACGTAAAGCCCGCCAGAGCCGTCACAATGCCCGCGCCGACCGGCTGGGACAGGAAGCGGGACCGGCTGGCGGTGCCGGCGAGGACGGCTGGTGAGGGAGTCGGCGCATCTGGCAGGTTCCCGGCTGCGGCCGGGTTGCCTGTAAGCAGCGTTAAACGCCAAAGGCGCGGGTGCCGCCTCCCGGCGGGACCCGCGCCCCCTTGACGTGCTAGGGCAAAGCCCTGGCCAAATCCTTGTTACGGAGCCTTGTCGACCGGCGGAACCGGCGGGACAGGGTTGACCGGCGGGACCTGCTCAGCGGCAGGTGCAGCACCGGGCGTTCCGTTCTTGTCAACGAGCTTGGAAGCGCCATTCTGGATCTTGTCTACATGACCTGCGTACTTGCCGCCGGTCTTTGTGTCGACAAAATCGCCGGCCTTGGTGATGCCGTCCTTGATGGCCTGCTCGTTGCCATGGATAAGACCTTTGGCCTTGCCCTTAAGATCGTCAATCAGTCCCACGAGCACCTCCCTTCAATCGCGGAGCCAGGTCGCTCCTCCGCAACCGATCCTAGCCCTGTCTCCTGGAGGTGCCAAGGTGCTGTGACAAAATCTGTCAAGTCCGGGCCGCCGTCGGGGCACAAATTTCGGGCAATAAAAAAGCAGCTCCGGGGGAGCTGCTGCTTGTGGGCGATACTGGGATCGAACCAGTGACCTCTTCCGTGTCAGGGAAGCGCGCTACCGCTGCGCCAATCGCCCGGAACCGGAAGACCGGTTTATTGGGATGTGTTTCTTGTAATGAAGAGAGCGGACGACGAGATTCGAACTCGCGACATCCACCTTGGCAAGGTGGTGCTCTACCAGCTGAGCTACGTCCGCGTATGTAGTGCGCCGGCCGGGGCCAGACGAACTGCATGAAGCAAGTTTCCTTGCTTGGTGGGCGATACTGGGATCGAACCAGTGACCTCTTCCGTGTCAGGGAAGCGCGCTACCGCTGCGCCAATCGCCCATTGCCATCCGGGATTAACCGGAAACCATGGTTTTCACCGAGGTGGGTACGGGATTCGAACCCGTGTATACGGCTTTGCAGGCCGCTGCCTCGCCTCTCGGCCAACCCACCGTGTAAGCGCCGGTTCGTAAGAGCCATTGCCGTGACAGTGTCCTGCGAGCGGACGACGAGATTCGAACTCGCGACATCCACCTTGGCAAGGTGGTGCTCTACCAGCTGAGCTACGTCCGCATTTATTGGCTTGATTCCCTGCCGTTTGGGCATTTCCTCGCTTCCAACGAGTAAGAACTCTATAGGAGGTTCAGGGATTCTCCAAATCGGGGGTGCCCGGCACTGCCCGGATACCCCTGGATCCCCGGAATCTAGGGAAATTTTCGAATTACAGGCCTGTAATTCCGGTGGTGCGCCGGACGAGTTGGCGCCCGATTTCGGATTCGGCGCAGGGTGGGCTAGCATTCAAATGCATCGGGGCGATTGGCGCAGTGGTAGCGCGCTTCGTTCACACCGAAGAGGTCACTGGTTCGAACCCAGTATCGCCCACCGATATCCGGTCCGTTTCCGCTCCTTAGGAGCGGAAACGGACCTTTTTTATGCCCGGGTTTCTGCGCCGGCCATTCTGTCAGCCCCTTGTGAAAGAGTCTTTGTATGACTGATCCGCTTCTTGCCCACGCCACCGAATACGGCCGCATGTACGCGCGCTCCACGTCTGAGCCGTTCACTGTCCCGTCCATCACCACGGTGATCGGCCAGCAGCCGCACGGACTGGACGGCTGGTTTGGCTACATGGGTGCCAGCAGCCTGGCAAAAGATCCGCTGCTGGGAGACTGCCTCGGCAGCCCGGCCAAGATCCGCCAGGCGGTCAACCGGGCAGCGAAGGCCGCCGAAACGTACCGCGATGAGGCCGCCAGGCGCGGGGACCGCGTCCATAACTACTGCGAGCAGGTGGCGCTCCGGGCGCTCGGCCGTCCGCATGCCATGAAGGAAACACGGGAGGCGCTGGCCGCCAACGGGGAGGAAGCCTTCGCCGTGCGGTTCGACGAATGGTGGGAGCTGTACCGGGTGGAGCCCATCGCCCCGGAAATCACGGTCTGGAACAAATCAGTGGGTTACGCCGGCACCCTGGACCTGGTGGCGAAGATCAACGGCAGGATCTGCGTCATCGACTACAAAACCAAGGGGACCACACGGGACGGCACCGTCAAGCCCCTCGACGACAAAGTGGTCATGCAGCTGGTGGCAGGGATGAAGGCCGAGGAAAGCCTCGTGGACCCGGTGGCCGGGGAATGGGAAGCCTGGAAATATGGCGAGGACCCTGTGCTCTTAGCCGTGGCCATCGGCGAAACAGGAGTGCGCCCGGTCCGTGCCAACCCGGACGTCCTGAAGCACCACTGGTGGAAGTTCTGCGCCCTGCGCCGCGTCTGGGAGCTTTCCGCCGATACCATCAGCGCCGGCACGGCCCTCATCCCCGTCCCGCCGCCCCTGCCGGCACGGACCGCCTAGCCTCCTGCGCACCGCCTAAACTGGATTGGTTCCCAATCCGCCAACCGGAAAGACAAGCACATGGCCATTCTGAATATCCGCATCATCGGCGACCCTGTGCTGCGCACAGTGGCCGATCCCGTGACGGAGTTCGGGCCTGAGCTGGCCAAACTGGTGGCGGACATGACCGAGACCATGGAGGACGTCGAGGGCGCCGGCCTGGCCGCGCCCCAGATCGGCGTCAGCAAGCGCGTCTTTACCTACCGCGTCGGCGGCGTGGACGGCCACATCATTAATCCGGTCCTGGAAAACAGCGACGACTACCAGCCGGACCACGTGGAAGGCTGCCTGTCCATCCCCGGGCTGGGGTTCCCCGTCCGGCGCTTCCGGGCCACCAAGGTCACCGGCGTTGACCTGCACGGCAATCCCGTCACCGTCGAGGGCGAAGGCATGCTGGCGCGATGCTTCCAGCACGAGACCGACCACCTGGACGGCATCCTCTACACCGACCGGCTGGAGGGCGAGGACCGGAAAAAGGCCCTGCGGTCCATCCGCAACGCCAACTATGACGCCATCACGGAGCAAACAACGGCGAAGCGGGCCAAAACAGTCGGGTCGAGTTTCGGCGGGGCCAGCTTCGGGGCCGCCGGTTCCGGCGGGGGAAGCTTTGGTGCCGTGGCGCCCGGTGCTGCTGAATGAGGGTCCTTTTTGCCGGCACGCCCGCGGTTGCGGTGCCCTCGCTGGACGCCCTGGTGCAGGCGGGCTTCGACGTCGTCGCTGTCCTGACCCGCCCGGACGCGCCGGTCGGACGTAAACGCGTGCTCACGCCTTCGCCCGTTGCACAGCGGGCCGCCGAACTGGGCATTGACGTTATCCGCGCCGCCAAGGTGGATGCGGATGTGACCGCAAGGATCGCCGCGGTCAGCCCGGACGTCGCGGCCATCGTTGCCTATGGCGGACTGATCCCCCCGGCAGCCCTGGACGTTCCGCGGCACGGCTGGATCAACCTGCACTTCTCCCTGCTGCCTGCCTGGCGCGGCGCCGCCCCGGTGCAGCGTGCCGTGATCGCCGGCGATGACGTCACGGGCGCGGTCACCTTCCAGCTGGAAGCCGGCCTGGATACCGGGCCCGTGTTCGGAACCCTGACCGAGAGCGTCGGCCCCGATGACACCGCCGGGCAGCTGCTCGAGCGGCTGTCCCACAGCGGTGCCGTGCTCCTGGCCCAGACCCTCTCCGCCGTCGATGCCGGCAAAGCTGCCGCGCAACCGCAGCGCGGAGACGTATCGCTCGCCCCCAAACTGACCCTTGACGACGGCCGGCTCGACTGGCACCAGCCGGCCCTGGCAATCGGGCGGCGTGCCCGCGGGGTCACCCCCGAGCCTGGCGCCTGGACAACCCTCGACGGACAACGGGTCAAACTGGAACCCGTCCGGCTGCGGCCGGAGGCCACGGACGTCGCCCCCGGCGCGTTGGTGCTCAACGGCAAGAGCGTCCTGGTGGGCACCGGCTCCCATGCGGTGGAGCTGACGAGGATCCAGCCCGCCGGCAAAAAGATGATGGCCGCGGCCGATTGGGCCCGCGGCATGGCAACACTGGAAAGCGTGGTGTTCGAATGAGCATGTCCGGCGGAAACACAGGCGGCACCGGCCGCGGCGGCAATGCCGGCGGCGGGGGACAGCGTGGCAGCGGCTCAC
>DATCVX010000214.1:0-4768 GCA_036566705.1 Arthrobacter sp.
CCCAGGCTGCCGCCGATGACGATGACTGACGGGTTGAGCAGGTTCACCACGGTGGCCAGCACATCGCCCACGTCCCGTCCCGCCTGGCGCAAGGCCTGGACGGCCTGCACGTTTCCGCCGGCAACCAGCCTCAGCACGTCGCTGCCCTTCGCGGCCGGCACGCCCTGGCGCGTAAGTTCCGCAGCCAGGGCCGGTCCGGATGCGAGCGCTTCGAGGCAGCCGTAATTCCCGCAGCGGCACAGCACGTCGTCGCCGCGTGGAACCCGGACGTGACCCAGGTCGCCTGCCGTTCCGTTGGCCCCGCGCTGCAGCTCACCGTTGCTGATGATGCCCGAGCCGATGCCGGTGGCAACCTTGATGAACAGGAAATTCTGGTGGTCCGGCCAGTGCGCCGTCCGCTCCCCCAGCGCCATGATATTCACGTCGTTGTCCACCAGCACCGGCACCGGCAGCGAGCGCTGAACGTACCGGACCACGTCGAACCCGTCCCAGCCCGGCATGATGGGGGGCTTCACGGGCCTGCCGGTGGCATGTTCCACCGGACCGGGCAGGCCGATTCCCACACCGGCAAGATCCTGAGGGCCCCGGCCGGCCTGATCGAGCAGCGCCAGACCTTCCTGCACCACCCTGCCAAGCACCGGCTCCGGGCCGTCGGCCACATCCTGCGCCAGCCGCTGCTCCGCCAGGACCCGTCCACTGAGATCAGTCACGGCAATAATCACGTGGGTGGCCCCAACGTCGACAGCCAGGACGGCGCGTGCGGCAGGGTTGAAGGCGAAGCGCGACGGCGGCCTGCCGCCACTTGAGTTCGCCTCCCCGGCCGCGCCCACCAGGCCGGACGCCATCAGGGCGTCGATGCGTGCGGCGACGGTGGAACGTGCCAGCCCTGTTGTCAGGGCCAGTTCCGCGCGCGTGCGCGCCTGGCCGTCCCGCAGGAGCTGGAACAGGTCCCCGGCGCGCGCCAGGCCGCCACCGCTGTCAGGGTTGGCGGGCGACGTTCCGGGGGTGAGGCTCATGGATTATGAATAACACACCACGCTTCTGCCTGTCACGCTGAAGAAAGATCGACGATCAACATTCAACTTTTGCTTGACGCTCGTCAAAAGTAGTTCTAGCTTTAGTGGAAACCCTCTTCAGCTCAGGAGAACCCATGACCTACTCGATCCAGCTCTACACCCTGCGCAACGCCATCTCCGAAGATCTGCCCGGCACCATCGCCAAGGTCGCGGAGATCGGCTTCACACAGGTGGAGCCCTACAACTTCGTGGCCACGGCCAAGGAGCTCGGCGCCGCGCTGAAGGAAAACGGCCTCACCGCGCCGTCCGGACACGCACCTCTTCTCAGCCAGGACCAGGACGAAATCTTCGCCGCAGCCAAGGAACTGGGCATCACCACGGTTATCGATCCGTTCATCGCGGCCGACCGCTGGCAGTCCGCTGAAGACATCCAGGCCACCGCCGCAGCGCTCAACGACGCAGCCAGGAAGGGCGCCGAATACGGCATCCGTGTGGGCTACCACAACCACGCCTGGGAGCTGGAGTCCACCATCGAGGGCCGCACCGCGCTCGAGTACTTTGCAGACCTTCTGGACCCCGAACTCGTCCTCGAGGTGGACACCTACTGGGTGGCCGTCGGCGGCCAGGACCCCGTGGACATCCTCACCAAACTCGGGGACCGGGTGAAGCTCATCCACATCAAGGACGGCCCGCTGAACACTGACACCAAGGCCCAGTTGCCTGCAGGCAAGGGCAAGGTGGCGGTCCTGGACGTCGTCGCCGCCGCGAAGTCCCTCGAAGTCGGCGTCGTCGAGTTCGACGACTACTCCGGGGACATCTTCGAAGGCATCGCCGAGAGCCTCGCCTACCTGAACGCAGCCGACGCCGCAGCAGCAACCGAAGGCGCCAAGGCATGAGCGGCGCAGCAGCCACGGGCCGCGGCCCGGTAGGTGTCGCCGTCATCGGTGCAGGCAACATCTCGAAGGCGTACCTGGACAACCTCACGGTCTTCCCGGACCTGAAGGTCCACGTCATCGCCGACCTCTTCGAGGAGGCAGCCGAAGCCCGCGCCAAGGAATACGGCATCGCGGAGTGGGGCGGCGTGGACGCGGCACTGAACCATCCCGACGTCGAGATCATCGTCAACCTGACCATCCCGGCCGCCCACGTGGAGGTGGCCACAGCCGCGGTCAACGCCGGCAAGCACGTCTGGACCGAGAAGCCCTTCTCCCTGGACCGCGAATCCGGGCTCGGACTGCTCAAGACCGCCGACGCCGCCGGGATCCGGCTAGGCACCGCACCGGACACCTTCCTGGGCGCCGGCCTGCAGACCGCCCGCCGGATCATCGAACGCGGCGACATCGGCACACCCCTGACCGCCATGACCACCTTCCAGACCCCCGGCCCGGAGTCGTGGCACCCCAACCCGGCCTTCCTCTTCCAGCACGGCGCCGGTCCGCTCTTCGACATGGGCCCGTACTACCTCACCGCCCTCATCCAGACCTTCGGCTCCATCCGCAAGGTCGCCGCCGTCGGGTCCAAGGCCAAGGACATCCGCGTCATCGGCTCCGGACCCAAGGCCGGCGAGGAGTTCACGGTCGAGGTGCCCACGCACGTGTCCGCCATGGCCCAGTTCGAGAACGGCGCCTCGTCCCACAGCGTCTTCTCCTTCGAATCCCCCCGCGCCCGGATGGGCTTTGTGGAGATCACCGGAACCGAGGCCACCCTCTCGCTGCCTGACCCCAACAATTTCGACGGCGACCTGAAGCTCTGGCGGGCAGGTGACGAGGACTGGACCACCATTCCCGCCACCGGACCGGCCAACGGCCGCGGCATGGGCGTCCTGGACATGGCCCGGTCCATCCGCGCCGGTGTCCCGCACCGCGCCACCGGCAACCTTGCGTACCACGTCCTGGACAGCATGGTCTCGATTTCCGAGTCCATGGAATCCGGCAACTTCGTGGACGTCGCGAGTTCCGCACCCGCCTCCCCGGCCCTCCCCGAGGACTGGGCACCCGAAACCGCCACGCTCTAGGAACGCCACCATGACCTCACCAACAAACAGCCGACGCCCCCTGGGCGTGGCGATGATCGGGTATGCCTTCATGGGCAAGGCCCATTCCAACGCGTGGCGGAACGTGGCGTCCTTCTTCGACGTCCCGGCTTTTGAGCAGAAGGTCCTGGTGGGCCGCAACGCCGCCGGCGTCCAGGAGGCCGCCGCGAAGTACGGCTGGGCGGAGACTGCCACCGATTGGCGCGCCGTCCTGGACCGCGATGACATCCACATCGTGGATATCTGCGCTCCCGGCTGGATGCACGCCGAAATCGCCACCGCCGCCCTCGAGGCCGGCAAGCACGTGCTGCTGGAAAAGCCTCTGGCCAACACCCTGGCCGAAGCCGAGGCCATGACCGACGCCGCGCAAGCGGCCCGGGCGAAAGGTGTGCAGTCGATGGTGGGGTTCAACTACCGCCGCGTCCCGGCCCTGGCACTGGCAAAAGAGCTCATCGCCGAAGGCCGGGTGGGAACCGTCCGGCAGGTCCGGGCCGCGTACCTGCAGGACTGGCTCGCCGACGAAACAGCCCCCATGACCTGGCGCCTGACCAAGGAAACAGCCGGATCAGGGGCGCTCGGGGACATCGCCTCGCACGCCATCGACCAGGTCCTGTTCCTGCTCGGGGACCAGGTCACTGCGGTTTCCGGCCGGACCCACACCTTCACCACCAGCCGGCCCGGCGCCGCGGGACTGGAGGAAGTAACGGTCGACGACGCCGCCTGGGCCACGCTGTCCCTCGCCTCCGGAGCGATCGCCTCGGTGGAAGCCTCCCGGGTGGCCACCGGCCGGAAGAACTCCCTGCAGCTGGAAATTTACGGCGATAAGGGATCCGTGCTCTTCGACCTGGAAAACCTGAACGAGCTCCGCTTCCTCGACGCCACCGCACCCGCCCGCGAACAGGGCTACCGCAGGATCCTGGTCAACGAACCCGAACACCCCTACCTGGACGCGTGGTGGCCGCAGGGCCACATCATCGGCTGGGAGCACACGTTCACGCACGAAATCCGCGACTTCCTGCTCGCGGTGGACGCCGGAACCGCGCCCTCGCCGTCGTTCGAAGACGGCCTTGAGGTCCAGCGGATCCTGAACGCCATCGAGGAATCCGCCGCCGCGCACAGCACCACCATCCACCTCCCCGCCGCCCCGGCCAGCGCCGCCGCCGGCACCCCCGCCGGCACCCCCGCCGTCCCTGAAGGAGCCTGACATGCCCCGCCCCTATACCCTGTTCACCGGCCAGTGGGCCGATCTCCCCTTCGAGGAAGTCGCGCGCCTGGCCTCCGGCTGGGGCTACGACGGCCTGGAAATCGCCGTGTCCGGGGACCACCTGGACGCCTGGCGCTGGGACGAACCCGGCTACGTCGGGTCCAAACTCGCCGTGCTCGAGAAGTACAACCTCAAGGTCTGGGCCATCTCCAACCACCTTAAGGGCCAGGCCGTCTGCGATGACCCCATCGACTTCCGCCACGAAGCGATCGTCGGGTCCAAGGTGTGGGGCGACGGCGACCCCGAAGGTGTCCGCACCCGGGCCGCCGAGGAAATGAAGCACACCGCCCGGCTCGCCAAGGCACTGGGCGTGGACACCGTCGTCGGATTCACCGGGTCCTCCATCTGGCAGTACGTCGCCATGTTCCCGCCCGTCCCCGAAAAAGTCATCGACGCCGGCTACCAGGACTTCGCCGACCGCTGGAACCCCATCCTGGACGTCTTCGACGAATGCGG
>DATCVX010000215.1:0-3251 GCA_036566705.1 Arthrobacter sp.
GCCACGGCGGACCGCGCTGAACGGATTGCCAACGCGATCAGCCGGCGGATGGCGGATTCGGGCCGCCCGGAAGGGCCGAGGATGCCCACCGTCAGTTACGGCATTGCCACGTACGACGCCGGGATGCCGGGCCTGGACGCCCTGATTGCCTCTGCGGACGCAGCACTCTACGAGGCCAAGTCGCAGGGCCGGAACCGGACTGCGCGCAGCGATACCGCCCGCTGAGTTTCGGCTCCGCAGCCAGCGTCAGTTGAGCTTGCCCGCCAGCCGCTCACGCATCTGGATGCTGGCCGAGTTCAGCCCGATCAGCTCCACTTCCCGGCCGTGCCGGCGGTACTTCTCGGTGACGGCGTCCAGGACCGCGATGGTGGAGGCGTCCCACAGGTGCGAGGCGTGCAGGTCAATCACTACGCGGCTGATGTCCGGTTCGGCATCCAGGGCGTACTCGAACTGGGTGTAGAGATCATTGGAGGAGGCGAAGAACAGCTCGCCGTCCACGGTGTAGGTGGCCACATTCTCGCCGTTCAGCTCCACCACGGTCCGCTCGACGGTGACGAAGTGGGCCACGCGCCGGGCGAACATGGCCATCGCGGCCAGGACGCCTGCGCCGACGCCGATGGCCAGGTTGTGCGTTGCTGACACCACGGCCACGGTGATCACCATGACGGCGGTCTCGGACTTGGGCATCCGGCGCAGGGTCCGGGGAGCGACGGAGTGCCAGTCGAAGGTGATGGCGGAAACGAAGATCATCACGGCCACCAACGCGGCCATGGGGATGAGGCCCACGACGTCGCCCAGGAGCACCACCAGGACCAGCAGGAAGACGCCGGAAAGGAACGTGGACACCCGGCTTCGGGCCCCGGATCCCTTGACGTTGATCATGGTCTGGCCGATCACGGCGCAGCCGCCCATGCCCCCGAGGAAGCCGGTGACGATGTTCGCCACGCCCTGGCCCCAGGATTCACGGGTTTTGTTGGAGCGCGTGTCGGTGATGTCGTCCACGAGCTTAGCGGTCATCAGGGATTCCAGCAGCCCCACCAGGGCCATGGACAGCGAGAACGGGGCGATGACCTGGAACGTTTCCCACGTCAGCGGCACGTTGGGGATGAACAGCGAGGGCAGGCTTTCCGGCAGCTGGCCCTTGTCCTGGACGGCCGGCACGTCCACTCCGGCCACCACCACAAACACGGTGAGCAGGACGATGGCCACCAGCGGCGAGGGCACCGCCGTCGTGATCCTGGGCAGGAGCACCACAATGACCAGGCCGATGGCCACGAGCGGGTAGACCATCCACGGCACGCCGATCAGCTCCGGGATCTGGGCCATAAACACCAGGATGGCCAGGGCGTTGACGAACCCCACCATCACCGACCGCGGGATGAACCGCATCAGCCGTGTGACGCCCAGGACCGCCAGCAGGATCTGGAAAACTCCGGCCAGGATCACTGCCGCAATGAGGTGGTCCAGGCCGTGGCTGCGCATCAGCGGCGCGATCACCAGCGCCACCGCCCCCGTGGCTGCGGAGATCATGGCGGGCCGGCCGCCCACAAAGGAGATGGTGACAGCCATGGTGAAGGAGGCAAACAGCCCGATCCGGGGATCGACGCCGGCAATCACCGAGAACGCGATGGCTTCGGGGATGAGGGCAAGGGCCACCACCAGTCCGGCAAGTGCCTCGGTTTTGAGCCGGCGGGGTGAGCGGAGCGTGGCCCTGACGGACTGGAGCTGCAGGGGCTGCATGGATCCCTATTTCTTGGTCTGGCGGTAACGCTCGATCTGTTTCAGCCGCCGCAGGAGGCTGTCGCGCCGCGGGTGCGGAACGGCGTCGGGCGCCTCGGCGGTGAGGTCAATGTGCTTGGTTCCGTACTGCCACAGCAGGAGGTCATCCAGCAGGCGGTCCGGGCCGGGGGAGTAGCGGTGGTCCAGGGCCTTGCGGACCTCGGTGATCCGGTTGGCGCTGAGCAGCCCGGCGAGCTGCACGGTCTGGTTGAGGCCGTGCGCAGCCATGAGTTCGGCGGCCCAGCCCCAGTCATCATCAACTTTACGGTCCACGTGCGGCAGCAGGGTGCGCCAGACGTCCCGGATCCGGTTGGGAGTGAGCTGGGCGGCGCCTTCACCGTCCAGATCCCAGTAACTGCGGACTTCCTCGTAGCGTTCGTGCAGGTCCGCGAACGCACTCTCCACCGTCTCCAGCATGGCGGCCGTGGCGGTGAACTGCCGGTCGAAATGCGGCGTCCAGGCCCGGGGGTCCTCGGCCTTGAAGCGGATGTCGTGCTCGATCTCGCTCCAGGCGTGCGCGAACACCGTGCGGATCTGGCATTCGAAGAAGTAGCTGCCGTTGGGCTGGATGTCCGGGTTGAAGGCCTGCTGGTACTCCTTGACGGCCTCGTTCTGGATGGTCCGCAGGATCAGGTGGCGGCTGGAATAGCCGTAGGTGCCGGACTCGATGGAACCGATGTCCTTTTCGCGGTCGCCCCGGCAGTCGAATACGTTCCGCTGGCGTTTGATCAGGTTGGCCACGAGGGCGTTCTCCGCCGGCAGCTTGGTGATGACGCGGACGCCCACCATGTCATTGAGGGTCCGGAACGGATCCGGGAACTTCAGGACCGGCGGACCGCCAGGTTCCAGGGGCTCCTCAATGCGGGAGATCTTCTCCTTGAACGACTCAACGCTCTTGGTGCGGCCGGTGACAAACAGCGGGGTCACCTCGGTGTCTTTCAGCATGTCGCGGAGGATATGCAGGACGTCCTTGGTGACCAGCTTCAGGGCAGGGCGGACGCGCTCGTAGATCTCCACGTTCTCCTGCACGGATTCGCGGAGGCTGACATCCAGGCTGTCCCAGTTACTCGGCATGGCTCCAGCTTACGGCGGAGGTCCGACACCGGGGCGGAGTTCCCACGCTCAGGGTAGGCTCGGGCACATGGCTGGGCTGCGGCGTCGGACTTTCGTCTCAAAGTCGCTGGTCAGCGCCGCCGCGGCCTGCGTCGGCGTCCTGACCGCCGCGTGTTCGCCAGGCTCTGAGGGGACTGTCCCCACGGGCGAAGAGTCTCCTGCGGGAGGGCCAGGGGAGGGCGCAGTGCAGCGGCATAAGTACCACTACGGTGAGGATCCGAGCCAATTCGGGGAGCTTTACCTCCCGGAACTGCCCGACGGCGGCGCGCGCCGCGGCGTGGTGGTGGTCATCCACGGCGGCTACTGGCGCTCGCAGTACGGCGCCGAGCTCGGCGAACCGCTGGCCAAGGACCTGGCGG